>LKMM01000168.1 GCA_001563885.1 Natrialbaceae archaeon B1-Br10_E2g27 | reverse complement strand
GTGTCTGTGTCGGTCGGCCGCCGTTCGTGATGAGTGCAAGCGGGGCGCGGTCGCTTGCATACTCGAGGACGGTTTCCGCGCCGGGTCGAAATCGGACGGCTGTCGGATCCTGAATAGTCAAATAGTGGTCGGCAAGCGTGGGTGCAATCTCGGGGTCGACGTTGGCGTTGGCTGTGACGGCTCCAAAGAGGTTCTCGTAGAACTCCCGATCGGTCTCTGCGGTCGGGAGCGACGGGACCGCCGCGTGGAGATCTGTGGGCGTACAGAACGGATCACAGCCGGCGCGCTCGAAGACCCGCTCGAGGAGCGTGTTCGGATCCTGGGTAGATTCACAGAGGGTATGATCGAGATCGAAACAGATCGCATCGTAGGCGGCCATCGATGGAGCTACGGACCCGAGCGTGCTGAACGTTTCGGCGGGCGGGGACTCGAGTAGCTGATTGGTGGCCTATATCTGACTGAATCTTGATGTATCAGCAGTAGGGGTAGTATACACGGGTCGGGTATTCAGCCGGGACCGCGTCGTTTTTCCGGGATGCGCCCAAACTACACGCGAGTAGATGACCCACGGCCAGCCCGATATCACAACTGACGCCGACCTAGAGTGGTGTTACGAGGCGGTACACGGCGTTTCGCGGACCTTCTCGATTACTATCGATCGGCTCGAAGAACCAATGGCGAGACACATCTGTCTTGGATACCTATTGTGTCGAGTTGCAGATACGATAGAAGACGCCGGTCACATTCCCCCGGCAGTCCAGACGGAACTCCTTACCGAATACGATCGATTGCTCGACCCCGAAGACGATCTGGCGGTCGAGGTGTTCATGGACGACGTTGCCCCCTGGATACCAGACGAACCGAACAACGACTGGGAGGTCGTCGCCGAAACCCCTCGCGTTCTCAGGACGTTCGAATCCCTCGAGGAAGAGCCTCGAGAGATCATGCGCGAGCCAGTTCGGGAACTCGTCGACGGCATGGCGATGTTCACCGACCGGTATGCCGAGGAAGGCGGCCTCCGACTCCAGACCTTAGAGGAACTCGAGGAGTACTGCTGGTATGCTGCCGGAACCGTCGGCACGCTGATTACCGGCCTCGTCGCCCGCGGCACTTCCCAGGACCGAGCCGAGGAACTCCGGGCGAACGCTCGCTCGTTTGCCTTGCTGTTACAACTCGTCAACATCGCAAAAGACGTCGAGGACGACTACAACGAGGAGAACAACGTCTACCTGCCAGCAGAGTGGCTCGCTGAAGAAGATGTTCCCGTCGACTGTGTCACCGACGAGGAAAACTACGGCGCGGTGACGAACGTCATCCAGCGGGTAACCGGACGTGCAGAAACCTACCTGGACGACGCCCAACGCTATCTCGAGGTCGTCCCCGAGACCCACGGCAACCGGCTGTCAGCGTGGGCGATTCCCTACCTGCTTGCGGTTGGGACGATGCGGGAACTGCGTGAACGACCCGAAGACGTGGTCCGTGAAGGCGGCGTCAAAGTCCCTCGTGCGGAAGTCTATACCTTAATCCAGACGTTCGAAGACGGTGTCTCACGGTCGCGGCTCAAAGAGCTCAGACAGGAGATGGCCGAAAAACCACTCCACCAGTGACGCCACAGAGCCGATATCCAGTAACCGCATAAAGCGGCTGGGCCGTAACGCGACAACGCTTGTGACACGTTCGATGTCCAGCGGTCTCGTTTTGAGCGACCACCCCGAGCGACGCATCTGGGAGGCAGGTCAAACTGCGAGTGAGTTGTCCTCTCCGGCCAGCGGGGATCGAAACCAGAAGCGTGTCGGAGGTGTGTCATTTGAGGGCGTCGGGGATAAGGTTCAAGATTGCGTGGTGTGAGCTACCGGTGACCGGTGAATCGCGTGAGCAACGACAAACTCGTAGACGGTGACGGCCGGTGGGGACTCGAGCCGGACGAACAGAACGCCCTCGAGGCGGCTGGCATCGATTTCGAGACGGTCACGAACAGAGCGTGTTCCTACCGACGACTGCTCGATGCGGGCGTCGACGAGACTATTGCGGATAGCCTTCGACGGCGACTGTCACTGCCGTGGTCGTTCGAGCCCGACGGCGACTTAGACAGACGCTCGAGTGAGGTTCGCGGACTCGGAGAGGCAGAACGCCAGTGGATCGAAGCCAGCGGAGACGACGGCTGGCAAGCATTCGACAACACGGACACTCGAGACAGCGACCGAGAAAGCACGTCACGCGAGGAGCGACCCTGGCCACGGCCGACGCCCGTGACTGCCGTAACTGGGGTTGGTCCCGCCGACGCTGATCGGTTAGCCGAGGCTGGAATTATCTCGGCCGAACGGCTGGCGACGGTTGGGGCTGTACCCGTTGCGGATGCCCTCGAGTTAGATGTCATCCACGTTCGGGCGTGGCGACACAACGCACGGGAGTTGCTCGATTGAGACGGATCGTTCAGTGTGTCGATACGACTGTGGGGCTGTCTGTGGAAGTGCTACCAACGGCTGCGGTCGGAAGGAGATGGCTCCATAGCGGTGTGTGCACAGCACACAACATACGTCGAATCACTTACTACTATTTTAGTTAATTTCTGTAATCGGTACCACCAGAGATTTATATCGCCTTGTCGCACAAATTAACAGTATGATTCCGATCGACGACTCACCGATCGTACGTGACGGAAAGATCCTGATTCTGGCGATGGACCACGGGCTCGAACACGGTCCAGTCGACTTCGAGGATGTTCCGGAAAAACTCGACCCGGCAACGGTGTTCGAGACGGCAAGCCACGACGCCGTCACCTGCATGGCAGTCCAGAAAGGGATCGCCGAGGGTTACTATCCGAGTTTCGAAGACGACGTCAATCTGATGGTGAAACTCAACGGGACCTCGAACATGTGGAACGGCGAGCCAAACTCGGCGGTCAACTGTTCGGTCGAGTACGCCGCTGAACTCGGTGCGTCGGGTGTCGGCTTTACGGTCTACGGCGGTTCGAATCACGAAATCGAGATGGTCGAGGAGTTCCGCGAGGCACAAGAAAGTGCCCGCGAACACGACCTGCCGGTCGCCATGTGGGCGTACCCACGCGGGCAAGGGGTCAGAAATGCCTCCAATCCGGACACGATTGCGTACGCAACCCGGGTTGCCCTCGAACTCGGTGCGGACATCGCCAAGGTGAAATATCCCGGCAGCACGGACGCGATGGCCCACACCTGCCGCGTCGCCGGCGACATGCCGGTCGTCATGTCCGGTGGCTCGAAAACGACAGACCACGAGTTTCTCACCCAGGTCGAAAACGCCGTCCAGTCGGGCTGTCAGGGGCTTGCGGTCGGCCGTAACGTCTGGCAGCGTGAGGACCCAACCCGGATCCTCGATGCACTCGAGATGGTCATCTACGAGGGAGAATCCGCAGACAACGCACTCGAGGCGACCGAATAGGGATGACGGTCTCCGATCCAGTCGTCGACGAGATCGTTTCGACGATCGCCAACGCCGCAACCGACATCCAGCAAGGACTGATCGGCCGGCGAGAGGCGGTCGACGAGGAAAATCCAAGCGGCGAAACCCAGGTCGAAGCCGACGTTTGGGCCGACGACCTGCTCGAGGAACGGCTCCGTGACATCGATGGCCTCGGCGAGTACGCAAGCGAAGAGCGCGAAGACGTCGTTCGCTGTGGCGACGATCCGGACACCACGGATGCCTACGGAATCGCGATCGATCCCTTGGATGGGTCCTCGAATCTGAAATCGAACAACGCCATGGGAACGGTCTTTGGGATCTACGACGCCGCCTTACCGGCCCGGGGTGAACAGCAAGTCGCTGCCGGCTACGTCCTCTATGGCCCGATCACGACGATGGTACTCGCAGCCGACGGTAGCGTCACCGAGTTCGAACTCTCCGGGCAAAAGCGCCGCGTCGTCGCCGAGGACCTCTCGCTTCCAGACGAACCCGTCGTCTACGGCTTCGGCGGCCGTGTCCCCGACTGGACCGAGGAGTTTACCGAGTACGTGCGCGAGGTTGAAAACGAGCTCAAACTGCGCTATGGCGGGGCGATGATCGCCGACGTCAATCAGGTACTCACCTACGGCGGAATCTTTGGCTATCCCGGTCTCGAGTCGAACCCGGAGGGCAAACTTCGCCTACAGTTCGAAGGGAATCCGATCGGCTACATCATCGAACAGGCCGGCGGGAGTTCCTCGGATGGCAGCCAGTCGCTGCTCTCGATCGAACCCACCGAGTTCCACCAGCGGACGCCGATGTACGTCGGCACTGACGAACTCATCGATCGACTCGAGGACACCGTCGACTGACCGCCATCTACCTCCACGGTGGCGTCAGGAGAACGTAGAGGCCGACACCGCCGAACAAAAGCGCATAGAAGAGCCATCCGGGCCAGGCGGCATCGAGGACAAAAAGCGTCAAAAGAACTACCCACAGCGAGAGAATCACCACGTCGGCGACAATTCTGCCAGCGAGGCGGATGCTCGAGTCGTCGCTCGTTCGTGGTCGTCGGTTCTCGGCGTCAGTCATCGTTGCATTTTATCTATCCCCTCGAGCGCTCAGAAGTGATAGCCATAGCTGTCAGTTAGCGTATATGCGGCAACCCCCCAGACGTAGCTCTGGCCGGGCCACCAGGTCCGGGCGTTGTTGAAGCCGGCGACCAGGACGTCCTGGGGGTCGCCGTCTGGATCGTCGTAGTAACTCACGGAGCCGCTGTCGCCGTCGGTCAGGTCCATCTCGCCGCCCCAGCGCAGTTGTCCCCAGCGACAGAAGTTGTCGGTAAAGCAGGTGACTGCATCGACACCCTGGATCCGTCCGGTGGTGTGACCGGTCAGCGCGCCGACTTTCTCGAGTTTCCGGTCGCGGGCGATCAGATCGGCGATGCCAAAGCGCGTGAGTTGACCACGAACGCGGACCGAAGTCGGGGCGTCGATCAAGCTTGCCGGCTGGAGGGGCCCCGTCGGTTCGATTGTAGCGACATCTTCGACCGGATAGGCGCTATCGACCCTGCCGAGTTCGACGGAGTCAGCACCGTCGACGGGAACTGTCACTCGTTCGTTGGTTAGATCGCTCGCTGTTTCGAAGGCGTGTTCGGCGGTGACAAACAGCGTTCGTTCGCCAGCAGGGTCGTAGAGTGCCGGCCCGAGCGTCGCCAGACTCGAGGGCGTCTCGCAGGCAACGCCGCTGGGGACGAATCCGTCCTCTAGATTCGAAGCAAACCGGGGTTCGGCCGAGTCGGGTGTCTGCTCTAAGGCATCGATGTCGACGATCGTATCCGTACTGAACGAGACGCCCTCGATCAACTCCCCGAACAGTTCCGGGATCGAACTGCCCTCACGCGAGACGCCGACGGAGACGGTTGCACTTTCGCTGTCGTAAGCGCCGGGAACGACTGCACTGCCGAGATAGCCGGTGAACCCAACGCGAGCCAGGAGATCGTTCAGTTCGAAGGCTTTGTTTACGGCTGCATGCCATCTGGCCGGGACGGTTCGGGTTCGTTCCTCGAGTGAAAACGGATCGGTTGGATCAGACCGGACCAGTGCGGTGACGATTTCGACGTCGCCGTCGTCGGCCCCGAGTACGTCCTCGACACCTAACGCGTTTGCGACCAACACGGCGTAGCCGCCGCTGGCGGCGGTGCGAAGAAACTCCCGACGATCGATTCGATCGTCGACCGTCGCTCGAGCCGTCTCGAGTCGCGATCCAGTGGCTGCTCGTTCGTCTGACATACCGGGTTCCCGTTTCCGTCTCTCGGTGTGTGCCGTCCGATCAAAGCTAATGTTCACATACATCGGCCGGTTGATACAGACTGTTGTAACTGTGTACTGGTGGGTCTCGTGACCGGGAATGGTACTCATCGGAAAGAGACGACAGTGAACATTGGGTGTGGCCGCTTTGACATCCTCCTCCGCGTGAACGCGGGAGGAATCCCACGGCACCGCACCGTTGAGTTGGGAATTTCAGGTTTGCAGACCACCAAGCCAACGCACCGTTCGAATCGGTGAGTGGCCGGTCTGTG
>LKMM01000167.1 GCA_001563885.1 Natrialbaceae archaeon B1-Br10_E2g27 | reverse complement strand
TCCCCCACGAACTGTCTCTGGTCCCAATCGAAAACGAACAGGGGGCCGTCGTCGGTATCGGTGTGTTCGGCCGGGATATCTCAGAACGTCGCAAGCATGCCCGAACGCTCGATCACCTAAACCGCATTACTCGAGAGTTCGTTCGATCCGAGAGCCCAGCAGAGGTATGTCGACGGATCGCGGACGCGACGACAGTTCTCATCGGCGAGTCGGCGACAGTCTACCAGTTCGACGATGAACTGGGTAGACTCGAGCCGATCGCCACCGGTGGTGACCCGACAGCAAATCGCCCACAGGCGATGCCGGTCGCCGACACCGGCGAGCAAGTTGCCGACGGACGCATTCCAATCGAGCCGGCCGAAGACGACCCAGGCTGGCAGGCGTTCATCGATGGGGCGACGACTGTCCGAGGAGACGACCCGGCCACAGGAACCTGCGCATACGTTCCTCTCGGCCAGTATGGCTTGCTCGTGATCGAACCGACCGCGGCCACAGAACTCGACGACCAAACGCTCGAGATCGTCGAGACGCTTACGACAAACGCCGAGGCTGTCCTCTCACGAATCAGCCGCGAACGCGAGTTGAAACAACACGATAAGATGCTCAGCCAGCGAACCGAACGCCTGGCGAAACTCAACGAGGTCAACGACCGAGTCAGAAAGATTACGAACGCGCTGTTGGGCGTGACGACACGGGAGGCCGTCTCGCGGATCGTCTGTGAACGCCTCGCTGATGCCGATCCGTTCGCCCTCGTCTGGCTCGGCGAGGTCGACGAGCGAGGTGAGAGCATCACGCCCAGGCAGTGGGCCGGCGACGAACAGGGGTATCTCGACGCCATCGATAGACGCATACAGACCGACGACGAGACGCCCGAACCGGCTGTCCATGTCGCGAAAACGTCTACGCCGACTGTCGTTCGATCGGTCGCAGAAGGGCTTCGGGACGGTCACTGGCAGCGAGAAGCCCTCGCCCGTGGCTACCGCTCGGTGTTTGCCGTTTCGCTTTCGACCGGACAGGTCGCCGACGGCATCCTGACGGTGTATGCAAATAGTACCGAAACCTTCGATGATGAAACCCAGATGGTTCTCTCGGAACTCGCAGCGACGATCGCCGGGGCGATTCGATCGGTCGAACAGCGCCAGACACTCCTTAGCGACCAGCAGGTCGAACTCGAGTTTTCGATCGGCAAACCGACGACGACGCTGCTTGCGTTCGCACAATCCCTTCCCGCGACGGTCACGATCGATCGGGTGCTCCCACAGACCGAGGCCAGTCACCTCGCATACGGAACGGTAACCGGTATCGACGCCGAGACGTTCGAGTCGGCCCTCGAGGACGCCGTCGGCATCGAACACGGTCGCGTTCTCTCGAGTCGAGACGACGAGTTGGCCGTCGAACTTCGCGTCGCTGGCCCCTCGGTCGCACGGATGATCGTCGACCGAGGCGGGCAGTTCAAACGGCTGGTTGCCCGCAGCGACAGCCGAAGGGTTACGATGGCGTTTCCGACCAGTGTGGCCGCCAGTGAGTTCATCGAGCAGTTTACACAGCGCTATCCCTCGAGTGAACTCCAGGCCAGACGAGAGTCCACACGAGGTGACCACGACGATGGCCGAGAACTCGATCTGACACGGCGACAACGAGAAGTCCTCGAGGTAGCCTACCACAGCGGCTTTTTCGAGTGGCCCCGGGAGAGTACGGGCAAAGCGGTTGCGGCCTCACTGGACATCGCGCCGTCGACGTTTCAAGAACACCTTCGTCACTGCGTTCGAAAGCTTACTGAAGACGCACTCGGCAGTCGGGTCGACGGGCACGAACTCGAGACGTAATCCCCACGAGACGGCCGAACGCAGCCAGTACCCAACGTGGCCCTATTATTGTAGGCTTGTTCGAAATCTGCCCCACAGAATTGGGGGAGGTATCTATGCCAAATTATCATAGAGTCTGTACTATGTGGTCATTGTTGGCATCAGTTGTCGAACAGTCCGAATCGGCACGTAACGAGGGGACGGCTACCGCAACCGACCGTTCCGGCGATACCGAGACCGAACGATCGGTCGACCTGCTTACACAGACCGACGAACTCGAGGGGGAGACAGCCGCCGAAACTGAGCCATCGACGACGGAGAACGTCGAAGAAGCCGACGTAGATGGCGTCGAGAGCGGGCGTGTGGGCGTGGTCCTCGAGAGCGTCCTCGACGGCCTCGAGGATCCGACGATGCTCGTCGACGAAGACGGAGCCATCACGCGGATCAACAGGCGAGCCCGCGAGTTGTTCGAGACGACCGAAGACGCGGCGCTGGATCGCCATCCCGCAGAGATCCACGGCGGCGACCCCCTCATAGAGCGAGCCTTCGACCGCGACGAGCGCGTTCGCGAGCGCGAGGAGACAGTCGAAATCGACGGCGAGACGATCCATATCAGTCGAACCGCTGTTCCGTTCTGCGACGAGGACGGACAGCTGCTTGGCGGCATGGAAGTCATAAACGACGTCACCGAACGCGTCGAAGCCAGGCGAGAGAAAGACGCACTCGAGACATACCAGGCGTCGGTCATCGACAACCTCGAGTCGAAACTGGATCGGCTGGCAGCCGGCGACCTGACGATCGAGCCGACGGTTCCCGATCCTGACGTCGACTGTCCGGAGACGCGGACCGTACAGGAACGCTTCGAGCGAATGAACGCCTCGCTTCTCACCGCCGTCGACAACATCCGAGCAGTCCTCGATCGAATAGACACCCTCGGCGAGGATCTTGCAGCGACCAGTAACGAACTGAGCGCAAACAGCGAGGAGGTCACAGGCACAATCGAGGAGATCACCGCCTCGGGTGAGGAGATGGCCGAGGGAATGGAGACGCTTGCCGAACGGACCGACGTCGCAGACGAGGCCGTCTCCTCGCTGTCGGCCTCGATCGAACAGATCACCGCAAGCGCCCAGCAGATCGACGCCCTCTCGGATGAAGCCCGCGAGTTTGCCGTCACCGGCGTCGAGGAAGCGACCACAGCCGTCGACCAGATCGAAGAAGCAACCGAGGCCTCCGCGACGATCACCGACGAGATCGACCGCCTCGAGTCACGGATGCTCGAGGTCAGCGAAATCCTCGAGATCATCCACGACATCGCCGACCAGACCAACCTGCTTGCATTGAACGCCAACATCGAGGCTGCCCGCGCCGGCGAGGCCGGCAGCGGCTTTGCAGTCGTCGCAAACGAGGTCAAATCACTCGCCGAAGAGTCGAAAGCACACGCCGAAGAGATCGATACAATCGTCACCACCGTCCAAAACCAGACCAGCGAGGTCGCCTCGGGAATCAAAACAGCAAACACCGAGATCGAAGCCGGTGCGTCGGCAGTCGACGACGTCGTCGACCGACTCGAGCAGATCGAAACGGCGATCGAATCGACCAGCCAAGGAGCCGCGGAAGTCAGCGACGCCGTTACCGAACAGGCCGAAAGCGCAGACGAGGTCAGCATGATGGTCGACGACGCCGCCTCGCTCAGCGAACAGATCAGCGCCTCGAGCCAGCAGATCACCGCCGCCGTCGACCAACAAGCCCACGCGATGGACGACGTTGCACACACCGCAACCGACCTCAGCCACACCAGCGACGACCTCTACGACCACCTCGAGCAGTTCAAACTCGAGGCCGGTGAAGACGCCACACTCGCCGACTGATCGAACAGAACGTAACAGACTCGAACTCGCCGGCCCGCCCCTCTTTCGGCGGCCCGAACACGCCGGCCCGCCATATTTTTACTCGGCCCCTGTCGACAGCCGTATGACGAACATTGCGATCACCGGCGCATCAGGGTCAGTCGGCCGCGAAGCCATCACGGCATTCGAGAATCGTGACGTCGAGTTGACGCTGTTTTCACACAGCGAAAGCGAAGATCTCGAGACGACGCCGATCGACGTCGCCGACCGTGAGACTGTCCGCTCTGAACTGGCTGGCCAGGACGTGGTGATCCATCTCGCGGCCAACCCCGACCCGCATGCAGCGTGGGATGGCGTCTCGGGACCGAACATCGAAGGCGTCTACAACGTCTTCGAGGCCGCCGTCTTCCACGACATCGAACGGGTCGTCTTCTCGAGTTCGAACCACGCGGTCAATATGGGTAACGTCGTCTCCCCGACGCGTCCGGAGACGACGGTCGACCACCCCGAGGTGATCAGACCGGACGATCCCCCAGATCCCGACACCTATTACGGCGTCACCAAGGTCTTCGGCGAAGCGATGGGATCCTACTACGCAAATCGCCACGGTATCGACGTCGTTTCCCTTCGGATCGGCTGGCTACTCACTCCCGATGGGCTCCGCGAGGAAGTCGACGACCGAGACGACGCCGGCGAACGCTTTGCCCGGGCGATGTGGCTCAGCCCCGACGACTGCAAACGGCTGATCGACGCCGCAGCCACAACGCCACTCGAGTCGACTCCCGTCGTTGCCCACGGCATCTCCAACAACGCCGATCGCTTCCTCTCGTTATCGGAGACGATGCTCGAACTCGGCTACCGACCCGAAGACGACGCAGCCGCCGTTCTCGACGGCAAACAGGCGTGAGTACCTCGAGACGAATCCGACCCACAACGCTCTCGAGCGCCTGGAGCTTTCGAAAGACCGAATAGTCGGACGGGCGAACTCTCGCGTATGTCAATCAAGGTCGGCGAGTCGACGGGCTACGTGCCGAACCTCCAGATGTCGGTGTTCGGCTATATCATCGCCGCGATCATGGTGATCGTCCTGCTACCGTTGCTCCCGATTCTCGTTCCCGCGTGGATTCTCTGGCGGACCTTCGTCGCCGAACCCGAAGCCGAACCCCGGTATGCAACCTGGCGAAACGAACTCGAGGCAACTCGAGCGGACGCCGACGAGGAGACACCGGATGAAACCGATGGGTCGGCCGCGGCTGGCGACCACTCCGAGGAGGACGAATCCGAACAACACGCCGAAGCCTGACTCGCGTTGTCCCCTCGAGCCAGTATCGATACACACTCGTTTGACGACAGCTATCGGTATCAGTCGTCGGCGCTGGCGGCGGCAAGATCATCAGGCGGGCCACCCGGCAGCTCGTCGCGGTCGTGTGGGGCCTCGAACTCGAGGTCGGGGCCGCGGGCGATGATGCCGTGGGGGTTGACGTCGGGGTGGGTCGTGTAGTAGTGTTCTCTGATGTGGCCCATATCGACCGTCTCGGCGACGCCTGGGGTCTGATAGAGATCACGCAGGTACGGCCAGAGGTGCTCGTACTCGCGGATGAACTTGACGTTACACATAAAGTGGGTGTGATAAACGTTGTCGAAGCGGACGAGCGTGGTGAACATCGCGATGTCAGCCTCGGTGAGTTGGTCGCCGGCGAGATAGCGCTGGTCTGCGAGTACGTCGTCCCAGTGGTCGAGTGCGTCGAACAACGTGTCTACAGCCTCGTCGTAGGGCCCTTGTTTCGTGGCGAACCCAGCCCGGTAGACGCCGTTGTTGATCGGTTCGTAAATCGCATCGAGGATGTCGTCGATTTCCTCGCGGTCGGCTTCGGGCGCGAGGTCGACGTCTCGAGTCGCGTAGTCGTCGAACGCAGTACCGAGCATCCGCATGATCTCGCGGGATTCGTTGTTGACGATGGTCTCCTGGTGTTTATCCCAGAGGACGGGCACCGTCACTCGACAGGTCGCCTCGGGGTCGGCCTCGACGTAGAGTTCCCGGAGATAGTCGACTCCATGGATGTGATCGGGCGTACAGCCCTCCTTATCGGGCGTAAACTGCCAGCCGTCTTCACCACGGTAGGGGTCGACGACCGACACCGAAATGGCGTCCTCGAGTCCCACAAGCGCCCGGACCACGAGCGTTCGGTGGGCCCACGGACACGCAGACGAGACATAGAGGTGGTATCGGCCGGCTTCGGGCTGGAATGTAGCGTCGGGATCATCACGAATCCAGTTGCGAAACGTGGTTGTCTGACGTTCGAACGACCCTTCCTCGTTTGTCGTTTCGAACGCATCGGTTCGCCACTCGCCGTCGACGAGCATATTCATA
>LKMM01000166.1 GCA_001563885.1 Natrialbaceae archaeon B1-Br10_E2g27 | reverse complement strand
AGAAAACGAGAGTTTCGCCGGTATGCTGCCGGTTCCCTCTGAGTGCGGGTTGGAACCTCGAACGCCACACTCGGCGGAAATCCGATGGTCGGATTCCACGTCCTTCAGGGCGTGGAGGAGGTCAAACAACCGTTGCCCGTTACACTCGAGAAGCTGGGATGTTCTGCAAGCGACTATCAGAGCGTCTTGAGCCCGCTTCCGGTAAGCGGGACGACGACATCGGCGTCGCGTGCGAGTTGGCCACGTTCGCGATAGCGCTCGAGGGCGGCCGGGGCGACTGCACAGGTCGGCTCAACGTAGAAGCCGCTGCGATGGAGGCGGTCGGTGGCGTCTTCGATCGGGTCGCCGCCGATGGCGATGCAATCACCGTCAGTTTGGTCGATCCCCTCGAGAATCTCGTTCCAGCGGGCTGGCTGGGCGATTTTGATGCCGTCGGCGAGGTCAGTTGGCTCCTCGGCTTCACCGAGTGGGTCGTTGCCGACGACCTCGGCGATCGGTGCGTGACCGGCCGCCTGTGCGCCGAGCAGCCGAGGGAGTTCGTCGATGAAGCCGGCCCTTTTGAGCAGTGAGAAGCCACGGTAGGCACCGAGAAAGAGCGTGCCGTGTCCGATCGGAATGACGACGGCGTCGGGGACAGTCCAGTCGCGTTGGGCCGCAATCTCGAACGCGAACGTCATCGTTCCGACGTAAAATGCCGGATTCCAGGCGTGACTTGCATACCAGCCATCGCCTGACTGACGTGGCCCGTCTCCGCTATCGCTTTCGATGGCTTCGATGCAGGCGTTGGTCACGGCCGTTCGACCGCCCTCGATCCGGACGGGTCTGGCACCAGCACGCTGAATCGCCATCAGCTTTGACTGCTTGACGTCTGCGGGAACGTAAATATCGGCCTCGAGGCCAGCACGGGCGGCATAGGTCGCGATCGACGCACCGGCGTTGCCCGAGGAATCCTCGACGACACGGTCAACACCCAGTTCGACTGCCCGCGAGAGGGTCGTCGTCGCGCCACGATCTTTGAACGACCCCGTCGGAAAGACGTACTCGAGTTTGAACGAGGCCCCCCACTCGGGAGCGTCGACGATCGGCGTAAACCCCTCGTTGAACGTTACGTGTGGTTCGATCGGCAGAAACTCGAAGAACGTCCAGAGTCCGCGGCTCGTATCGAGTTGTGAGAGCGACCGCGGCGTTCCTTCGGGATACGGTTGCTCGGCCAACTCTAAGGCGGTTCCGCACGCACATCGCCACGGTTCGGTTGGCCCTGCTTCGTAGGTCCGCCCACAGTCCGGACAGGAGAGATCCGATGCCATATCAGTAGGAATCGACGTCGGTGCCGACAGAACAGATGTACTCACCGGTTGCGACCTGTGGCAATCGTCGCGTCCGCCAGAAGATCCCGCTACTGTCAGCAGTGGCTGTTGCTTTCGTCTCACCGAACGGTGTCGTGATCTCGAAAAGCACATCCCCCCGGCTCACGCGCTCGCCGAGGGCCGTCTGGAACTTGACAAGGCCACCAGCCGGCGAGCCGTACTGTTCGAAACCACTCGCCCGGGTCTGGCGTTCGATGGTTGGATCACTCTCGAGGAAGTCATAGTACCGAAGCACGTTGAATACGCCCTCGACACCCTTTCTGATGCTGGTTTCGTCCCAGCCGACACAGCCGCCAAGCTCGGGGTCGACGGTGGGAACACCATCGTCGGGTGCAGCACGAGCGAGTTGCCCGTCGGGGCCTTTCTGATCGAGAACGTAGCCACAGCCAAAGGCCTTCGCGAGTTCGAGACACTCATCGTAAAGACGGTGGCGACGACCACAGCGGACACGAACCTCGTCGATCATCCGGCTGGTCGAACCCTGATGCAAATCGAGGATGATGTCTGCACGGGTTGCAGCCTCGAACGTCGCGGCGGCGATTCGCTCGCTCGAGGTGCCGTTTTCGTTTCCGGGATAGGCCCGGTTCATCTTCGTATCGTCGATCGGATTGCGGTGTTCGGCGATCTGAAACGCGTGGTAGTTTACGATGCCCACGATCAGAATCGTCCCGGAAAGCTCGGCTGGATCGAGCTGTGGCACAACGCGCTGGATCACGCCGACGCCGTTGAGTTCGTCACCGTCGCTTGCTGCCTGCATGTACAGTGTCTTTCCTGAACGTGTCCCGTTGATAACGGCTACTGGCAGCCCAACGGGGCTGCCGTCGCGGGTTTCACCGACCTCGAGACGGCCCGTATCCATCTCGCCGGGCCCTGCGCTCGCCGTTCCGAGCGTCGTCGTCATGTCCGTCACGACGGACCGACCCACTATTAGATTGTCCTTTGACGCCGGACAGTGGGAGTATCGACGGCCGTCCTTACGTATACGAGGGCAGTCGGGCTGAACGCTCCGAGCCCTCGACGAACGGCAATGAGGCCTGCGTCGCCGGACATTCTTCGCCATCGACGCGAACCGAAAGCGTGTCGGCGTCTAGGTCGTACTCGACGAGCGCAAACGCAATCGTCTGTTCGAGTAACGGGCTCTCGCCTGCCCGCGTCACCTCACCAACTGTCTTGTCGCCGTCGAACACCGTTGCGCCGGCCGTCGGAAGCGCCGACTCACCTGTTTCGTCTGTATCCTCGAGTGTCAACCCGATCAGGCGTCGACTCGGCTGGCCCCGGTTTTCGACCCGCGAGACGACTTCCTGGCCGACGAAACAGCCCTTCTCGAAATCGACGCCGTGTCGCAAGCCGAGGACGTTCGGTATCTGGCCAGACAGTTCCGTCTCGAACTGCGGCGTGCCCGCCTCGAGACAGAGACTATCCCACGTCCGATAGCCAAAGGGCGCGGCGTTCATCCCCTGTGTGAGGAGCGTATCGTAGACCAGTTCGGCATCCTCGACATCACAAATGACCTCGTAACTTTCCTCGCCGACGGGAGCATCCGTTCGAAACACGGTAACCCCCACATCAGCCATCCGCCCGCGGACGAACGATAGTTGCTGGTCGGGAGACGCGGCCCCGTTTAATACGCTCGCGATTTTTTCGGTCGCCTGCGGACCACAGATCCTGAAGATGGCGTACTCGTCGCTTGCAGCCGCAATCTCGACGTCTTGAATAAACACCTTCTCGGCCCACGACTCCGCGAGCGACTCGGCCTCACCTGGCGGCGTAAACAAAAGTAATCGCTCGCCTGCGTTGTAGACATAAAGCTCGAGTTCGACCCGTCCCTGCGGGTCGAGCAACAGCGCATAACAGCCCTGCCCGTCCTCCGCAGGGATCCGATTCGAGATGACGTTATCGACGTACTCGAGTCGGTCGTCGCCGGAAACAACGACCACACCGACGGCAGCCTCGAGCAATCCGACACCGTTTCGAACCGCGTGGTGGGCGCGGTCCGGCCGTCCATAGTGGGAAACGACCTGTCGTCCGCATCGTTCGTCGAACGTGGCACCGTGATCGGCATGAATCGACTCGATAACGCTCATGGCTACTCTCTGGGGCGTGAGACTGATTGCTGTAACGGTTTTCCGAACGACTGTTTGCGAGTGCGTGCCGACGGGTCGGAGTCTGATTCGTTAGAACGGAAACCGATCGCGAAGCCAGTCACCGATCGACGGTTCCTCGGTTTCGGGCTCCTGTTGGTCCGGGACGACTCGTTCGTCCGGTTTGATCACCGTCTGGCTGGCATCGGATTCGACGTCGATTAATCCATCAGCTTTCAACGCCGACAACGCCGACTCGAGGTCGTCGATATCGACCTCGACGGCTGCCCGAAGCTCGAAAACCGTCATCCCGTCTTCGGCACGGTCGACGAGGGCGTCGAGCACCGCAACCTCGGTCTGCCCCCGATTTCGATACTCCGGCTTTGCTTTCATCCGTCAGTCTCTTCGACGAGGCGGGATTTGATAGTTGTCGTTTTGCCACCGTCTCAAAAGCGACGCCAGCGGCACGTTTTTTATAGCCTGAATCGGTACGATGGGACAATGGTCCTGCGATGTTCGCTGCTCGGACACGACTACGGTGACCCCGAAGTCGAACGCGAGCGCGAAGAACGGGGCAGCGAAGTCGTCGTTACCGTCCAGGAGTACGAAGAGTGTTCACGATGTGGCAACCGACACATCATCAGCGAGAACACCGAAGTGACGAGTCTCCCCGAGACGAACGCCGACTCACCCACACCCCCAGATACCGACCCCGAACCGACTCCCGAGCAACCGACCGCACCCGCCGAGACAGCAACGGCTGCTGGCACCGACGGCGAAATCATCGATACCGACGCGGTGAGGATTCAGGACGCCGAAACCGAGGCCTCGACCGAATCGGACTCCGAGGTCGATCCGGAGTATCCGACCGACGACGACGGCGAACCGGTTACCGACGACGGCGAAATCTTAGACGACGAACCACCCGCCGACCGCGAGCACGGTGAGTGGCCAGCATCCGACGACACCGGGCCGCCGGTCACCGACGACGACCCAACCGCCTGGCCCGACACCGAACCCGAAGACGATGCAGTCGTTCTCGAACACACCGACCCGACGGCCTCGAGCGGTCACGAAGCCGTCGCTACCGATTCCGAAATCGTCGACGGTGGCCCCACCAGTTCGGAGCCAGCACCCGACTCGGGATCGGGAATCGAACGCGCAGAACCCGTGCCAACGCCGGGCGAAACCGGCCGGCGACGCGACGACGACGTTCCGACCGAGTTCTACTGCCCCCGGTGTGAGTTCGTCGAATCGGACAGCCGTGGCTCGCTCCGTGCAGGCGACATCTGCCCCAACTGCCGACGGGGCTATCTCGGTGAACGCCCCATCCAGTAGCCGCGTATCACCTCCACACTGCCGGATCGACCACTCTATTGGGACCCTACACCACCAGATCGACCGTTTTGTCCGGCATAACACTAACGCCCGGGGCGTCGAACGCTCGAGTATGATCACAGGCGAACGAATGGCTGCCGTCGACGCGAACGCCACAGCGCTTGGGGTTTCGCGAAAGCAGTTGATGGAATCGAGTGGAAACGCCGTTGCCCGCACGGTCCGGGACGTTGCAGCGTCGGGTTCGAGCGTCGCCATCGTTGCCGGCCGCGGCAACAACGGTGGAGACGCGTTCGTCGCCACACGTTTCTTAGACGAGTACGACGTTACCACTCTGTTGCTCGGCCACCCCGACCGCATCGGTACCGACATCGCCCACGAGAACTGGAGTGCCTTACAGCACGCCGGCTACGAGACACGCGAAATTAGAGACTCGAGTGTGTTCGAACTCCCCGAGGCAGACGTAATCGTCGACGCGATGTGTGGAACGGGAATCAGCGGCGACCTCAGAGAACCCGCCGCGAGTGCCGCCGCGGCGATCAACGACGCGAATGCGACGGTCGTCGCCGTCGACGTCCCCTCGGGATTTGACGCCGACGACGGCGACCATGCCGATAACGGCGTCGAGGCCGACCACGTGGTGACTTTCCACGACACCAAACCGGGACTCGAGGGCCTAGAGGCGACGGTGACGGTCGCCGATATCGGCATTCCGGCGGCCGCCGAACGACGCGTCGGGCCGGGTGACCTACAACTCGCTCGCCCTGCAGGTCGGAAGGGGCGGCCGTACGTCATCGGTGGGGGCCCCTACACCGGCGCACCCGCACTCGCCGCCCAGGCAGCCCTTCGGGCGGGTGCTGAACTCTCCTTTGTCGCCGCACCATCGGTCGTTTCCGGCGAAATTCAGGGCTACGCCGAGGACCTCATCGTCCAACCGTTCGAGGGTGAGTACCTCACACCCGGCCGCGCGGCAGATCTCATTGAGACCGCCCAAACCTACCAGAACGTCGTCGTCCTCGGGCCGGGGCTAGGAACCGAAGACGACACCCTCGAGGCGGCCCGTGAGTTTCTCGAGAGCTATGCCGGTCAGGTGGTAGTCGATGCTGACGCACTCGCCGTCGTCCCGGAGGTCGACACCGACGCGACGCTCGTCTGTACACCCAACCGGGGCGAACTCGCACGAATGGGGGGCCCCGACACCGACGACCTCGAGGCCGAAGCCGACGAGATCGAGGCCTTTGCCGCCGAGTT
>LKMM01000165.1 GCA_001563885.1 Natrialbaceae archaeon B1-Br10_E2g27 | reverse complement strand
GACACCCGCAGACAGAGCCGCGACGCTGGTTCGTGAACACGTCGACCTCGAGGCACTCGGCCGGCCGTTCGTCGACTCTTGACATCCTCCTCCGCGTGAACGCGGAGGAATCCTGAGCGTTGGAGATTTCAGGTTTGCAGTCTCACCGAACCCCACCACGGTGAGAATCCGTGTAGGGTTTACGGACTGTAGCGGGTGGGACTGCTGGGAGTGCCAAGCCCCCGGTACTCCTATCCTCTGTCGTGTTCGGACTCCCGAAGTTGTTTTTGCCTTGGGGAGTCCGGCAGACTTCGGCGGACTTGGAGTTACTTTCTGTGGTGCTTTCACGCAGTCGGGCACTGCATCGGTTCATTGTAGGAACCGACCGTTCACCTGACTGGTTCCGATTACTGTCTCATTGCTTGGGGCGGACAGGCCGCCATCGTAGGACTAGCGGGAATCGCTCCGTTCCCAGCCTAATTCCTACCTATATGTAGGATTGCCTATCACTTTAAGCTACTGATTGCCAAATCTCAGCGTGGCTATTGCAGCGTAGATTGACTCCGAGTTGTCGGATTCATCCTGCGGCTGAAGCCGCAGGTATTCTCCTTGGCCTTTATAATTCTCTAGGCAGATCCGCTGCGGTAGGTTCCTAACAGTTCCTCGAGAATAATACACTCCTGGTCGGTCGAATCGTAGTGGGTGTCGATAAAGCGCTCTGCGGCCTCGAAGTTGCCGCGTAAGCCGTGTTTTCGGACGGTGATGACGGCATCTAAAAAGAAGGTGCCGCCGTCGGTACCCAGTGCTTTTGCGTGATCTTCTCGCGTGATGTCGAGTTCGGTTTTGATCTCGTCGAAATTGAAGGTTTTGACGTCGTGGTCGGGATTGATCAGCGTCAGCACGTACTCGGCGGAGAAGCGATAGAACTCGGATTTGCTCTCGAACATACCGTCTTCGACGAGTGCGTCGATCTCGTCGACGACCTCGTCTGGGTACCTGACGGTATCTTTGGCCATATCTCAACATAGCTCACTGATACATAATCATTGTTTCGGGAACGTCAGAGCCAATGAGACGAACGACGGCATCGATACTCGAGAGACCAACTGCCCTGGATGCCAGCCGGGTCGGCCTCTCGGATCGGCTAGCGGGCAAGAACTACCCACAAATTTATTATTTATCGGGTGGTACGGCGTGACGTAATGACGGACGAAGCCGAAATCCGCGAGCAGATGATCGAGGCGTTCGAGGGTGCGGAGTATCCGATCTCGAGTCCGATGGATCTCGTTCCAGCGCTGCCAAACGGCCCTGGGACCACGTTCGAGTCCGGAGAGTTTTCGATGACTGCAATGGAGTTGAATACGAAGACTTCCGGTGGGGAGTTTCCCTACGATGACGTCGAGCCCCTGGTTGATGATATTATCGAGGATCTCAAAGACCAGGGCGAACTCTGAACGCTCATTGGAAACGCCGTTGACACGAAAGCGCATTCGCCTGCTGTTAAAAGCCAGTAGTTTCTTTAGTTCCAATCTGAATGTTCTGTCAAGAAGCGTTTTCCCTCCGAGAAGAGGTGATGGGAGAAACGGATGGATACAGACACACCGCGAGGACCGATCGTGATCGTCTCACCGGACGGCGAGCATCCGCTCGCAGACCGACTCGAGGCGTCCGGACAGTCAGCCCAGTCGGTTTCGGCTGGGGCTGATCTCGAGGCAGTCCTCACGGCGGCGTCACCGGTCGGTATCGTGGTCTGTCTCGACGAGCCGGCGGCGGTTCGGGAGTGTCTCGAGTCCGTCCGGGCGGTGACGGTCACAGCGGCGACGGTCGTCGCTCCGGCCTCCGGGTCGGAGCCGGTCGCGGCCGCAGCCGTCAGCGCCGACGCGACGGAGTATATTCCACTCGATGAGGACGGTGCCGTCGAAGGCATCCTCGAGGCCATCGATACCGACCCGGTGGGGGCCCAGACGGCGTCGATGTATCACCGCATTCTGGCCAGAGAGTTGCCCGACGAAGCGTTCGTGATCGATGCAGACGGGACCTACCTCGAGGTCAACGTCCGGCCTGACGTTCCGGCGTTGCGTACGGCAACGGCCGACGAACTCGTGGGGAAAACGCTCGAGGACGTCTTTCCCGACGACGACGCAAGTCGGTTTCGGGCGTGTATCGATCGGGCACTCGAAAGCGAAGAGATACAGACGATCGAGTACGAGACGGAACTGACGACGGGAATCCGACAGTTCGAAGCTCGTGTCGTCCCGACGGACGAACGGATCGCCGGCCGACGCGCCGTCGTCTGGCTCGCTCGGGATGTCACCGAACGGGTCGCCCGAGAGCACGAACTCAAAGCCAGGCAGGCAGACCTCGAGACGCTAAACCGAATCAATGCCGTCGGTCGGCAGGTGATCGAAACGCTCGTCGAGACGCCCGGACGGGATGCGATCGAACGCGACGTCTGTATCCAGTTAGTCGACTCGAAGCTCTACAGTGGGGCGTGGATTGCCGAACTTGGGCCGGATGACGAACTTATCTACCGGACGGGCGCTGGCGAGGCAGACAGCGTTCTAGAGTATGTTCGGAGAAGCGACCTCGATCGGAGCCACCCGACGGTCGAAGCGGCGACGACCGGGGAGATACAGACGGTAAATGGCGTCACAGAGACAGAACTGTTCGGCCGGTCGCTCCAGGCGGCCGCGAGAGCGGATGGCGTTCGGGCGCTTATTGCCGTCCCGGTCATCCACGAGGACGTGATCTATGGCGTGCTCACCGTCCTCTCGAGTCGCGGCGATGCGTTCAGCGAGACCGAACGAGCCGAGTTCGAACTGCTCGGTGAGACGATGGGGTTTACGATGATGGCGGTGAAAAATCGGCAGTTGTTGTTTTCTGATGCCGTCGTCGAACTCGAATTTCGAATCGATGGTGGTGATACGTTCACCTTCAAACTCACCGAGCAGTACGACTGTCGCTGTCTCCTCGAGTGGAGCGGACAGACGGCAGCCGGTCGAACCAACCAGATCGTGACCGTCGAGGGTGTCGACGGTGAGACCGTCCTCGAGGAAGCCCGCGAGGATGACACCGTCGAGGAGTGTCGGCTTATCTCTGACGGCGACAACCGCTGTACGATCGAGCTCCGACTGGGAAAATCGGGCGTTCGGACGCTGTCGAACCACGGGGCGACGATTCGACGTGTCACTGTCGAAGACTCTATTGGCACCTGTTTAGTCGAGGTACCACAGGACGCAGATATCCGCGAAATTGCCGACGCACTGGCGAGTACGTACGAACGAACGGAACTCGTCGCCCGTCGTGTCGTCGATCGGCCAGTCAGAACTGCTACACAGCGTCGTGATCGAATCGTCGACGAACTCACTGATCGCCAGCTGACGACGCTTCGACTCGCCTATTACAGCGGCTTTTTCGACTGGCCGCGTGAGAGCACGGGCGAAGAGATCGCCGACGCGATGGACGTCTCGCCGCCGACGATGCACCAGCACTTACGAAAGGGACTGAACACTATTCTCGAGGAGTTTTTCGGCGAGCGACACTGACGTTTTGCTACCAGCGAGGGTACGGAGACGGCTCGGGTTCGCGTAGCCTCGAGGCTGCCCTCGTCCGCGTATCGACCACCCAGGCCCGTCCACACTCGAGGCGAAGTTCGGCCCAGTCGGGAAGGTCGGCCGGAGCGATTGGTCTCAACAGTATAAGCCACGCGTCGTTGACTTCGATGAGCGTTCGGTTCGGATCTCGCTGGCTGAGACACAGTCGCCACGTTCCGGTTCGAACGTTTCGACGAACCTGCCAGTCTGTGTAGTACTGGCCGTCCGAGCCCGAAAAGAGTTCGCCGACGACGTGGCTCACCACGGGCTGTCCACCACCGCCATCTGCTTCCGATTGCTAGTATCGGACGTCGTGGCCGATGCTCGCCGTCTCGGAGTTACAAGATACGTCACACAGTTTCGTCGAGTCGTACTGGTCATCGACATTGTCACCGCTTTCGAATCGACGCTCGAGTATCGACGCTCGGGTTCATATCCACGACTTTTAAAATATCGTGACACTCCGTTGTTCGTGAACTGGCCCGTCGCCGGGTTCGCTGTCGAACGCGACGGTAGTATCCACGATGTATTTACCAGACCCACCTGTGTCGGTGAGTGTCACGGAACCCATAACGCGTGGAGATATGTACGCTGTCACTCTCGAGGTGGCCCGATCAATCAGTGGCGATGAACAGACGGGCTCTCCTCGGAACGGTCGGGGCGATGGTCTCGATGGGGACGCTTACGTACACGACGCGCGATCCCGTCGAGACCCTAGAGATTGGCGTCTGGCTGTCTGAGGCTGCTGCGAGGTACGCCCGAGTTGAGGAGCGAATCGTCGAGTATCTCGAGTGTGTGTGTGGGTTTGATTACTGGTCGCTTTCGGTTTCGGTTCGTGGCGTCGTTCGGGTCTCGACTGAAGATGGCGCACTCGTTACCTCGAGCGGTGAGTGGCCGACGATGGTGTTCGATGGAGCACTGGGTAGAGGATCGATCGATCCGGCGGCTGACGTGAACCTGCTGGTAACGGATGGACAGATGCATCAGACGCCAACGGGCTATGCGTTGCCACATATCGGGTCTGTCGGTGGGGCCCGATATCTCGCGACCCTCGAGCCTTACGACGAACTGGTGGGGGCTGATCCACCCGTCAGCGTCGAGGATGCGACTGTCCCGATCTCGACCCCGGTACGGACGATGCAGGTACTCATCCACGAAGTCGGCCATACACTGGGGCTCGCTCATGACCACGGCGTCGCGTCTGTCCAGGACGGTGTCGTTGTTGCGACGCCGATGATCAGCACGTATGCGTTCGATCCTGACTACGAGGTCGACTGCTCGCGGTGTGGGGGCCCCTATCCGGACACGCACAACCGACCGCGAAAACTCAGCCTGGCGTTTTCTACGTGTGCACGGCGTGACCTCAGACAGTATAGCGGCGGGCTCCGTCTGCGTACTGATCGCCGCTGACTCTTCTCCGGCAGCGAAAGCCGTCGGCTACGAGAACTCGAGCGTCGCCATCGGACCGTCGTGGCGGTTACTCCTCGTCGTCGTTATCGCCACGGGCTAAGTTCGTCCCGGCGCTGGCGCTTTCGTCGGGGGAACCTGCGCTTGGCCCTTCGATGAGCGCCTCGAAATCGTCGGCCTCGTCGTACTGGTCTTGGTAGACGAGTGCAGCTTTCCCGAGCGACGTGATCTCATAGAGGCCCGACCGTTCGGCCGGTCCGATCTTGTCGACGAGGCCGTAATCTTCGAGCACCGGGAGTCGGGTGTTGATGTTCTTGCGGCTTTTGCCAGTGTGTGCGGCGAGGTTCGTCGCCACGTTCCGTCCTTTGTCTTCGAGCGCTTCCAGGATCAGGAAGTCAGTTGGTTGGCGAAGTTTCATTTGTACTCACTCTCGTAGTAGATATACATTTCCAGTGGTAACTAATACTTTCGGCTCGAGTCGGAGGTTTAGGCATATTCTGCCGGTAGTTCCACGGGTTCAGACTGGTTCGAGTCGGTTGCTGTGTGGTTGCCGACTCGGCCTAGCCAAGCGCGGCGACACCGGCTGAACCCAGCCAGTCGATGAACCTCACCACCTCGGCCGGTGATTCGACTCGCCGCGATGCCACCGTCTCACCATCGCCGACGCGGATGCCGATGCCGTCGGGTTCGACGGCCCGAAACGCCGATTCGTCGGTGACGTCGTCGCCGATATAACAGACGACCGTTCCCGGCGGATGGTCCGCCGCGAGCAACTCGACTGCGTTTCCCTTGCCCCAGGGAATCGATGGGCCAATCTCGAAGATCTGCTTGCCGCCCGAGACCTCGAGGTCCCCGCCGGAAAATCGCTCGACGATGGCGTGTGTAAAGCGTTCGACGAGATGGTGAAGTTCGGGTGGGACCGATCGGACGTGGACGGTTCCGGTCAGTCGCTTGTTTTCGATCCGAGTTCCTGGAACGGATTCGAGGACGACCTCGAGGGTGGCACAGATGGCGGTGAGTCGGCTCGCACGTTTGCGGGCGATCGGGTGGATCGCAATCGAGTCGTTGCGAGCCAGTTCGAGGCCGTGGTTGCCCGCATAGATCGTCGG
>LKMM01000164.1 GCA_001563885.1 Natrialbaceae archaeon B1-Br10_E2g27 | reverse complement strand
CTATGACGTGCTCTATCTTTTCGGATGCCGACTCCGAAAGCGAGTCGCCATGGTCGGCCCGAATCCTCCGGCCTTCGTAGATCTTCCGCGAATAGTTAAAATTCAGTGCGTGCCAGATCACCTCGAACGTGCCGAACTGGGCCTCCTCGAGCCCCGATTTTACCTGCTGGGCGTTGTCGTCGAGGTCATCGACGTAGCTTGCAACCGCCTCTTTGAGTTCGTCGTCGCGTTCGTCTTGTATCTCCGTCTGGAGTTCAGTAGCTCGCTCTTGGACGCCGTCGACGAGTTCATAGAGAAATACGGCGGGCTCGGGGGGAGCTATGTCCTCGGTGATCGTGCGTTCGACATCCTGGCGAAATTCCATCGCTTCGTTCATCCGACTGCGCTGGTCGCCCACTGCGCCGAGTTCCTGTGAGAGCACGAGCTGGTTGATCGTGAGGACGATGGAGGTGCCAGTGATGATCGCCCCAATAAACGCCGAAAAGAGAAACTCGAGGCCATCCTGGTTCTCGACGATCGTCCGAAGTGGGGTAAGATCGAGAAAACTGGCGGCGACGAGGGCAACGAAAACCACGAGAAGGACCGTCGCCGTAAGCGTCCACCGGTTGACTCGCAACAACAGCCACAGCCGCGGTCCCTCGAGTCGGCCCTGGTCGTCACCCGAATTGCTCATCGCCTGCTGGAAAGCGACCACAGCCGCCGACTAAATACCTCGGCCGGGAATCGACGGTACTGACTTACTCACGTTCCTCGAGCGTTCGCAGGATCGACCTTGCGTCGTCGGTCGCGACGTAGTAAGTATGGTTGCGGTGCGTCTCGGCTTTTGGTTTTATTCGCTTTGATCGTACTGCCCTCATACTCCGTAAGGAGCCCGACCCGTCGCAACGCCCGGTAGAGGTGGCGAACGTACTTGAAGTCCATCTCCAGTTCGTCGGCGGTCATCTGCGGATAGCCCGGTCCGCTACGAGCCAGCCGCCAGACGATCGTCTCGCCATCGGGGAGGTGTCGGAGCACGTTCTCGCGGCCCTCTTGGTCCTCGAGAAATCGAAGCAGGTGATCGCCCTGTTCGCCGTAGGTACCTGAACATAGACCGAGTTCGGGATCTTTCTGGGGCACCATCGGGCCGACGGAGGCCGTCCAGCGGGCAAAAGCGTGGCAAACATTCTCCACGTTCGAGATAGCAAACCTATATGTTTATCATCGATTGGTTGGAACACAGTCATATGTCTAAATCAACTGTTACAGGCGTTAAATCGGCAGCTTCAGAAGAGAGTAGCCTTGGACCCGACGGTAACGTTCTCGCATTGCTTGCGTACGTGTTGACACCGGTTAGCGGCTTTCTCGTCTATTTGCTCGAGGAGAAAAACGAGTTTGCCCGGTTTCATGCCGCCCAAAGTATCGTCTTTGGGGCTGCGGTTATTGTCGCCGCTGTTACCCTGTGGCTGATGACGGCTCTCCTCGGAGCAACATTGGGAGCGATTCCGATACTGGGAGTTCTGTTTAGTCTCCTGATTGTAGCTTTCGATATGCTCCTGTCGATTGTGCTGTGGATTGGCGTCCTCGTTGCATGGATTTTCCTCCTCGTCAAAGCATATCAGGGCGAGGCAACCAAACTACCCGTACTCGGTTCAATCGCCGAATCAAAACTGCTCTGAGGACGTTCGGTTCGTGCTGTGGGTAATCTACAGGCGGAGCAGGCCGAGTGCCTCGGGGCTTGACCCCGAGGCGGTTCACAACGGAAGCGAAATCCACAGTAGCCAGACCAGTTGGACAATCAGTCGGCCTGCTCGCCGTAGACGACCGAAAACGGGCCGGCTTCGGGATCTTTCTGGGGCACCATCGGGCCAACGGAGGCCGTCCGGCGAGTAACCGTCGCCGTCCGAAGGATGTACGACACGAGCAACGCAAGCGGTGAAACGACGACCGCGATGAGTGCACTGACGACGTACGGCAAGACGACCACGCTGACCGTCGGGCCGGCAAAACCAGCGTACAGAAATCCGATCAGCATCGCCGAGAGAATCGCCGGCACACCCATATAAATCGTCAACTGTGAAAACCGGGTAAGTTCACGCTGTAAGTACGTCGTCTTGAAATGCTCTTGAGCAACGTTGAACTGTTCTAGGGTATCGATAAGATCGTCGAATGCGGCGTTGGCTTCCGAAGAGAGGGCATCGTCGTAGCGTCCGCGGAGGTGTCTTGCAACGTACAGCTGCCAGGCAGCGTCGTAGGCGATGGCCGCAGAAACGGCCTCGAAGGTCCCGAAAGTGGTGTGTTCTAAGGTCTCGTCGATCCGTGCGGTACTCTCGTCGATCCGATTCGTGTATTCGCCGATCAGCCGTCTGGCCTCCTCGTCGTCGATGTCTGTGGCCTCGGCTAGCTCTCGAGCCTGTCGATCGATCGATTCGACGATAAGCTCGAGCAGCCGGGTTGGCGATGCCGGTGCTGCAGGTACCCCTGCCGTCTCGGCAATGCTGTCTCGAAACTCCATTACGCCCCCGATTCGGCTCCGAGCGCTATCGGCCGAGGCGAACTCCTGAGAGAGGATCAGCTGATTGATCGAGACGACGAGGGTCACAAGCGAGAACGTACCCGCAATCATCCCACCGGCCAGTCGGGTAATCGAATCGTCGTTGACGAAGGCGATCACGCCGAGTTCGTTCAACGAAAGAAACAACACGAAGACGCCCACCGAGATGGAAGCGGCGATAAGTAGCCGGTTGCCGTCGACCAGAATCCACTCCCGAAACCGGGTCAGTGAGTTCGTTCGGTTCCCGATTTCGGTCCCGTAGGACTCGAGGGTCTCGTCGGTCTCTGCAGAGCCCATGACCACGTTCTTCAGCACCGCCGACAATAAGCGACGACGTTGCACACCGCGTCAGGGTGGGCCTCGAGGGCCGGGTAGTTCAGGCGCTACACTAAACCGTCTTCTCCCTGTCAGTACGCCCATGTTCGGATACAGATCTCACGAGGGTCGGCGCGGGCGATGATCGCTCGAGGCCCGGTCGGTCGGCGTCATCTGCTGGCTGTAAGCGGTGCAGTCGTTTGCGGCCTCGCGGGCTGTACCGACGACGCCGGCCTCGACGGCACGTCACAGTATGAGGACGGCGAAATCGATGCAGCCAACGCCGAACCGCGAGGGGCCGACGAGATGGCCGCCGCAGAGCGCCTCGCCGAAGATGAACTCCACGAAGGAGTCACACCGCTCGAGGAACTCGAAATCACAGACCACAAGTTCGTCGCAGAAGATGACGTTCGCGGCCCGACGGTCCAGGGAGTAGTCGAAAATACGGGCAGTGATCGCATCGAAGTCGCCGAGGTTCGCGTTCGTGTCTACGACGACGAGGCTGCCCATCTCGGTCGATATCTCGACAGCACGGGCGAACTCGACGGCGGCGGGGAGTGGGCGTTCGAAGTCGTCCTCCTCGAGTCGCCGGAGGATCTGTCGAGCTACGATATTGCCGTTCTTGGAACCCCTACCTGAGACGGACCAGGGGAGTTGGACTGCCGTTCGAGGGGCCGATTCTGCCCCCAGTGGGAGGTTACTGTTTGAGTTCCTCGAGTTCTGCAGCCAACTCGTCGTCGACGGTCTCGTAGATCGCATCGGGGTTTACCTCGAGTGCATACGTCGGCCGCCCTTTGCCGGTCGGTGACCGCTTTTCCGTTTCGACCTCTTCGACGATGCCGTGATCTTCGAGTGTATACAGCGAGCGCATCACGTCCGCTTCGCTGAGCGTGCCGACGATTTCGGCGTCGACCTCCTCGGCGTGGTCCATACAGATCCGCCGGAGTTCGTGTGTCTGGATCGGGGTCTCACCTGCTTGCTGGACGGATGCAACGCTGAGCAAGACGACCTGATCGGCAAGCGATAGCGAATCGAGTGTCGAGTCGAGTGCCATACAACACGTTCCGCACCGAACATCGTAATTGTTGTTCCGGAAACCGGTCGCTACTGGAGTCCGAGATGCCGACCGATCAGGATCGCTCTTCGTCTTTCAGTTCGGCGAGTTCGGCGTCGATCTCGCCCTCGTCGACGTCGGCTTCGAGTTCCTCGAGGTCGCCCTCATTGACCTCGGTCTCACTGACTTCGGTCTCACTGACCTCGGCGTCGACATCCGACTCCGTCTCGCCGGCACCCATATCCGATTTGAGCGTCTCGAGTTCGGCCTCGACGCCGCTGCCGGACTCGAGGGACTCGAGTTCGCGGTCGATGCTATCCTTATCGGAGATGACGTCGTCGAAGGCACCACTTTCGTGGAGTTCGTCGAGTGCCGCTGCGCGGGCTTCCATATCTTCGGTTTTCTCTTCGGCGCGTTCGATCGCGCGGCCGACGTCTTCGAACTCCTCGCCCGTCGCGGTCATCGCTTCCGAGACGGTCGAACTCGCTTCGGCGGCTTCATACCGGGCTTTCATCGTCTCCTTTTTCGTTCGGAACTCCTCGATACGCTGTTGGAGTTCGTCTTTTTGTTCGATGAGCCGATCTTGCTGGCCCTGCAGATCGGAGATCTGGCGCTCTAAATCTTCGATCTGGTTCATCTTCGTCTTCTTTTTCTCGAGGGCGCGTCTGGCCAGGTCCTCACGATCCTGTTGGACCGCTGTCCGGGCCTGTTCGTTGTGTTTTTCGACGTTATCCTCGAGGCGACGTTTCTGCATCTCGAGGCGTTTTTTCTGTGTCGTGAGATCGGCGATACCGCGTTTGACGTCTTGAAGCTGATCGCGCATCTGCTCGTAGGAGTAATCGAGCGTCTGCGTCGGATCCTCGGCTCGGTTGAGCAACGAGTTGATCTTCGACCGGATGACGTAGGAGGTCCGAGAGAGGATGCCCATACTAGCCCGTATCGCTCGTGGCCCTTAAAAACATCACTTCAACGACAGTCGTTGGAGCTGAGAGGCCAGCACGGACGAATTGAACTGCCCCGAAAACGCATCCACAACGATTGTTACCCCGCCGTCCAAGCGAAGCGTATGACAGACGTGTTGATCCCTGGCGGCCGCGACGTCCGCGGAAGACTCGAGGAACCCGACTTCGAAGCCGACGCGATCGTCGTCGTCTGTCCACCCCATCCACAGCAGGGGGGCTCGAGTACCGACCCGCGGTTGCTTGCGGTCACAGACGCCCTCGAGACGGCGGGCATCGCCTCGCTTCGGTTCGAGTACGGCCCCTGGGATGTGGGCTACGGCGAACTCGAGGACGTCCGCAACGCCGTCCGATGGGCCGCCGAGCGCTACGACCGCGTCGGTCTCTTCGGATACAGTTTTGGTGGGGGTCTGGCGCTGCTCGCCGCCGACGGACTCGAAGGTCGACTCGAGAGTATCTCGGTGCTCGCGCCCCCAACCCGCCTTGCCGAGGATCTCGATGCGCTTCGAGCCTACGACGGACTCGAACTCCCGGCGCAGGTCTGTTATGGCGAACGCGACCAAACCGTCGAGAGCGATCCGATCGTCGAATGCGCTCGAGCGCGTGAAGACGAGGTTCGATCGGTGCCGGCGGATCACTTCTTTCTCGGCACACAGGCCGACATCGCGAGTGCGGTCGCTTCGTTTTTCGAACGCACACTGCTCGAGGAGAGCTGATTGCGTCTGCACGCACTAGTACTCTGCCAAGCGTCGACTGATGCGTCGAACCGACACCCGCAGACTGGTTCGACCCATCAGTTCAGGCTTGCCAAAGCACTAGTACTCCGCCAAGCGTCGACTGATGCGTCGAACCGACACCCGCAGACTGGTTCGACCCATCAGTTCAGGCTTGCCAAAGCACTAGGTGAAATACCGACACTGCGCCGCGCGGTCGTGTTTGCTACGTGATCAGGTCTCAACCGGAGGCTTCGATTGGCTTTGCAATCGCGTCGAGTTGGGCTTTCGTGAGTTCGATCGGGCCGGGGGAGTCGACGGCTTCGCCGATCGGATCGACACTCGAGCGGCCAACGGGTTCGAACGCTAACTCGTAGGTGTGCCAGTCGCCAAACCGTGCCGTCGGGTCGAGAATTTCGGCTTCGGTAAACCCTGCGGGCTCGTCGGTGACGACGACGCTTTTGGCGGTCGGTGCCGGCACACTCGGCTCGAGTTTGAGTTCGTAGGTGTGCCAGTCACCGAAGCGGGCGGTCACGTCCAAGATATCGCCTTCACTGAAGCCGCTGACGGGCGAGG
>LKMM01000163.1 GCA_001563885.1 Natrialbaceae archaeon B1-Br10_E2g27 | reverse complement strand
TCGAGGGTCTCGAGTTTTTCGTCGGGGACGACGCCGTCGACCCAGCCGCGGTGGTCGTAGTATTCGGCTTTCATCTCCTCGAGTTCGCAGTACTCGCCCTCGCTTGCCCCCTGGCCGCGGGTGCCATCCTCGAGGAAGCGTTCGGGCAGCGAGTCGTCGGCTCCGTCGAAGCCAGCGAGGTTGTTGTAGTAACGCTCTAGGTTGTAGATGCGCTCGCCACACTCGAGTAAGTCGTCTTCGGTGAACTCTAAGCCGGTCATGCCGTTGAACTGGAGGACGTACTCTTCGATGCCCTCGGCGAAGGCGTTGAACTTACAGATGTCGAAACTATCGGAGATGGCGTGGAGATCCTGGAAGGCGGCGGTGAGTTCGCCTTTGCCTTCCCACTCGTAGGGGTCGACCTTCTCTGGAATGCCGAGAATTTCGGCGGCAGGCGTGTACCCGCGCAGGTGACAGGCCCCGCGGTTCGAGGTGGCGTAGCCGATGCCCATCCCTTTCATACAGCGTGGGTCGTAGGCGGGGATCGTCTGGCCTTTGACGGCAAGCGAGTTATCTTCGGCGTCCATCTGCTCTGCGACTCGGCGTGGGCCTTCGGCGAGTAAGTCGGCGAGGTCACCCTCGCGGTGGCCGATTTTGTCGATCATCTCGACCATCGTCTCTGAGTCGCCCCACTCCAGCCCGTCGGGGAGGTTATCGAGTTTGCCCTCCTCGGTCATCTCCATCGCCATCGCCATCATGTTCCCAACCTCGATGGTGTCGATACCGACGTCGTTACACCGCTCTAACATGAGTGCGATCTTATCCCGGTCTGTGTGGCCGGAGTTGGGGCCAAGCGCAAAGGCCGACTCATACTCGAAGGACTCGGTTCGGACGTTCATCTCCTCGCCTTTGTGCATCACCTGTACCTCGACTTCCTTTTTACAGGCAACGGGACAGGAATGACAGGTCGGCTCGTCGACTAAGATATTCTCACGGACGTTCTCACCGGAGACCTCTTCGGCGTCGAGTTCGACCTCGAGGTCGTCACGAGCGCTTCCAGTTGAGGTATAGCGGCCGTTTCGCGTCGGTAGGCCATCCATCTCCTCGGTGATGTTCATCAGGACGTTGGTGCCGTACTGGGAGAGGCCGCCTTCGTTCGGGGCCGTGACCTCGGATTCCTGGATCGCTCGCATCGCCTGCTGGTGGCCCTCTTTGAACGTCTCCGGGTCGGCGGGTTTGGGCATCTTCGTCGAGGATTTGACGACGACCGCTTTCAGGTTCTTCGAGCCCATGACACACCCCGTCCCGCCACGGCCCGAGGCCCGGTCGTCTTCGTTCATGATACAGGCGTAGCGTACCTGATTTTCACCGCCGGGACCAATCCCCATGATCGAGAGGTTCTTGCCGTAGGCACCCTCGAGTTCCTCCTCGATCGTCTCGCGGGTCTCGTGGAAGCCACACCCCCAGAGATGGGAGGCATCCCGGAGTTCGACCTCGCCGTCTTCGATGTAGGCGTAGACGGGGTCGTCGGCCTGGCCTTCGAAGAGCAAGCCGTCGAAGCCGGCCCATTTCAGTCGGGCACCGGACCAGCCGCCGTGGTGGCTGTCGGTGACCGTCCCCGTCAGTGGTGACTTCGTACAGACGGCGATCCGGCCGCTCATCGTCACCTGCGTCCCTGAGAGCGGGCCGTTCATAAACGCGAGCAAGTTCTCAGGGTCGAGCGGATCGACGTCTGGACCCTGCTCGAAGACGTATTTTACGCCGAGGCCACGAGCGCCGATATACTTCTTTGCATCCTCCTCGTCGATCGACTCGTAGGCGACCGACTCCGACGAGAGGTCGATTCGCGCGACGTTGTCCTGAAAACCGCCGATTGTTGTCATGGTAAGCTCTATCCCACTAGTACGGCGTCTATCATGATAGTTGTTTACTGTTGGGCGAAACCGAATCCGGTTTCGTTCGGACCGACTCGCTCGCCCGGAGAGAGCTACAACAAAAGCGCCACGATCGCGAGCAGGACAAAAACCAACACGAAGATCCGTGCAATCTCCATCGAGACGCCCGCGACGTCGCGTGCACCGACGGCCGCAGAAAGCACGGCGAGAACAAAAAAGACGAGCGCCCAGTACAGAAAGTCACGCCCACCGAATTGAAGCGGTAGCTCGTACATAGACCGGCGCTATCACGACCGAGGATATAAACGCCCGCCACTGTCACCGCCGCATACGCTCAGTATAGCTGGATTACTTGCCCCAGAAGGGGTCGCGTTTGCGCTGTTTCTCTAAGTACATATTCAACGCCTCGAGTTCGTCGCCGGGGATCTCCGTTTTCAGTTCCTGTTCGAGGATCTTTGCGTGTTTTTCGGGGAGTTCGGTCCAGAGGACGTCGTCTTCTTTGATCTGGCGGCCAACGGTTGGGCCATCGATGGCGACCGACACCCGGTCGCCGGCACGGGCTTCGTCGACGTCTTCGCCCTGTTCTTGAATCCCTTTCACCTGGCCGACCCGGTTGGGTTCGTTGCCGTCGAATTTCACGACCTGACTGTTGTTTTGGAGCGTCCCCGAATAAACCTCGACACCCACGACGGCGGGATCGTTCTGGCGAAACACGTGATCGGGCAGGAGACGAAACCGGGCGGGCCGGGTGATGTTCTCGAGGATGGTCGTCTGCTGGGCGCGTTCGATCTCCTCGATGTGATCTTCGTACTCTTCGATCACCTGATAGATGACGTCGTCGGTAAAGAGCGTGACATCGTCCATTTCGGCGCGGCGTTCGGCATCGCCGAGAACGTCGACGCTAAATCCGAGAATCGCCTGCTGTTTTGGATCCTCAGCTGTCGAGGCAATCGAGATGTCCCGCGGGGCGATATCGCCGACTTCGGCACGGACGATCGGCACCTCCGCTTCGTCTAGGGCGTCGGCCATCGCCTCGAGACTGCCTAAGGTGTCGGCTTTGACGACGACGCCGTCTTCTTCGGTGTCGACGGCGATGTCGGCGAGTTCGGCCCGGACTTCGGCGATAACATCCGCGCTGTCGCGGTTGCGGACGACCCGGACGGGTGCGCCGGCCATCGCGTCGTCTAGCTCGGGGGCGGCGACTTTGATACCCGCTGCTGCGCCAACTTCCTCGACTTTTTCGAACCGACTCTCGGTGCGGATTTCGGCAAGCGGGCGCGGTTGGAGGAGCGCTCGAACCTCCGTGACGATCGGGTCGTTCTGTCCACCGACGACGATCGTATCGTCCGCCCGAATCGTCCCATCGTAGAGGACGGTGTCGATGGTGGTCCCGAACCCTTTCTCCTCTTTGACTTCTAACACCGTGCCGACACCCGGGCCGGCGACGTCGATTTCCATCTCCTCTTTCATGTATCGCTGGGAGAGGCCCATCATCACCGCGAGCAAGTCGGGGACACCCTCGCCGGTCATCGCCGAGACGGGAACGACACCGACGTTTCGCTGGAAGTTCTGGACTCGCCAGTAGAGATCGGCCGAAAAGCCCTCATCCGAGAGGTTGCCGATGATCTCATACAGACTTTCATCGAGTCTCGAGCGGACGCGATCCGATTGAGACTCGTAGGTGCCCATGATCGGGGAGTCTTCGGTTGGATTCCAGCCGGGGACGGTGTCGACCTTGTTCGCCGCGACGATGAACGGCGTCTGGGAGCGTTTGAGGATGTCTAAGGCCTCGAGGGTCTGGGGCTGAAAACCGTCGTTGACGTCGACGACGAGGATGGCGATATCAGCGAGTGCGCCACCGCGGGAGCGAAGCGTCGTAAACGAGTGGTGTCCGGGCGTGTCAATGAAGAGCAAACCGGGCAAATCGAAGTCCTCGGGGTCGACGAGTTCGCCCGCAATCGAGGAGACGGTCTCGAGTGGGACGGCCGTAGCGCCAATGTGTTGGGTAATAGCGCCTGCTTCGCCCTCGATGACTGCAGAGCCGCGTATTTTATCGAGGAGACTGGTCTTGCCGTGATCGACGTGTCCGAGGACAGCGACGATCGGGGTCCTGAGAGATGTGGGGTCGCGCGTATCCGTATCCGACATGAGTGAACCACCCAAAAGGTCTTATCTAGTCCGTCCGCAGGCCAGTAGTTAAACCCATCGTCACGCTCGTGGTGTGGGGTCGGCCAGTCTGTGTCTGGCGACACCGTGGTTTTTAATGCCGGTCTGAAGACCCCGTGCTTTTTAATACCTATTAGTCAGTACGGGCTAGCATGAGCAACATACTCGCCGAGAACCTCTCGGATAAATCCGTCATGGGTTCGGACGGAACGGAACTGGGACTGTTACACAACATCACGATGAACGTCAAATCCGGCAAACTTCACGACCTCATCGTCGATCCGGACGAGAACGTCCCAACACACGCGATCGATTTCGACGTCGACGAACAGGGTCGGTTCCGCGTTCCTGTCCACCGTGTCCAGGCGGTCAAAGATTACATCGTCGTCAAACGCTAACGGTATGTACGTCCTCGATTCCTCGGCTTTTATCCACGACTTTCATACGACAGCACAGACTGCAACCATCCCACTCGTCCGCGAGGAACTCGAGGACGAAAGCGCCTATCGCTACGATGCGATGGAGGGGTCGGGAATGTACATCCACATTCCGGACGACGACACCATCGAAAAAGTCAATCGTGCGGCCCGCGAGTCGGGCGACCTCGAGGTACTTTCTGAAACCGACGTTCGCCTCGTCGCCGCGAGTTTCGAACTCGATGGAACGCTCGTCACCGACGACTATGCGATGCAAAACGTCGCCGAGAAACTCTCCGTCGATGTCGAAGTGATCGCTCGAGAGGGAATCGACGAACAACGCCACTGGCTGTATCAGTGTCAGGGCTGTGGTCGGGAGTTCGAGGAACACAAAGAGCGCTGTCCGATCTGTGGGACGGATCTGGCACGGAAAAATCCGTCATAGCTGGAGATACAACGACGAAAACTGGACTGCGTTGAACACGCCGTGGACGACAGCGGGGACGAGTAGATTCTCCGTTCGCTCATAAATCACGCCAAGGACGATCGAGAGCACGAAGATCATCGAGAGGGCCGCAAGGATCTGTCCGGGGCCGGCGGTCGCATACGCGAGAACGTGGACCAGCGCGAAGACGACGCTCGTGACGACGACCGATCCATAGCGTGAAAACGTCTCGTAGAGCGATTTCTGGATGACGTTTCGGTAGAGCAGTTCTTCGAACGGCCCGATGATCAAAAGCGAGGCAGGGATGATCACGGCCAGCAGTTCGGCGTTCTGTTCGACGGCGTCGACGGTGCCGTGGCCTGCGGTCTCGACGCCCGCAGCCGCCATCACCATCGAACCGCCAAAGAGAACGCCAAACAGCACACCGAGGCCACCGACCATCCAGCCGATCGACCGAATCGACGGCATCTCGAGGTCGATGTAGGAGAGTCCATACTCCCGGAGGGCGAGATAGCCGACTGCAACTGCGCCTATCCCGAGTGCGAAGCCGAGATACTGGACGACCTGCCACTGCAGCATCGAGAGTTCGCCGAGGAGGGCACCGGCCGGAACCGAAAGCAGTCGGGTCGCAACGAACATCCCGACCAGGCCGAGCAGGCCGACGCCGATCATCTCGAGAAAGCGTGCTGTCCGCTGTCTGAGGCCGAAAATTCCGATACCGGCAGCGTCTGCGACACCCACTGAGACGGCAGCCGCTCCGCCGAGAAATGCCACGAAGAAAAACGGGATCGACCACCCGAGGCCGGGAACGGTGACCGATCCGAAGACGTGCTGGGTGAGTGCATATCCCGACAGGACGACGACGAGTCCGCTCGAGGCGGCTGCCAGGGGACCACCAAACAGGGGCTCGAACAGTTCGTACCGGCGGGCGACGAAGGTTGCCGTAGCGATGAGTGCAAACGACGCTGCGAGCCAGACGGCGGGGTCGGCAAGACCCTGAGTGACGGGAACGGCGACTGCGATCAGCGTCACGGTCGAGAGCGCAAGCCCGATGGTAGAAACCCCATCGGAGCCCGCCGGGTCGTTCTCGGCCGGTGCCGGTGCCGGTGCTGTCATTGCTCGAGTGTTCGACTGTGAACGCATAGACCCTCCGCTCTCGGTTGGCAACTCTGGCTGCTCGAGCCCGCGGGTAGAAGACAGCCGGATCTCCGCTCAGCGTTCGATTCGGAGTTCGGTCTTTTCAGCGACGGCGTTTGCTTCCTC
>LKMM01000162.1 GCA_001563885.1 Natrialbaceae archaeon B1-Br10_E2g27 | reverse complement strand
GCGAGTGGCTCGAGGCACGGATTGCCGAATCCGAGACTGAGCAGGCCGACGATGACGAGGATACTGACGGTAGTAGCACAAAATTCTAGATATATGAAAGGACATATTATTGGAGAAGACGAGAAAGACATCGGCACAAAAATAACAGATAATGCTAATAATGTGCATCAAATTGAGATGCACAAAAGTAATGGAGAAATATATGCCCACGAGCAGGATGGTTATGCCGATAAGTCAGCAGAACGCATCTTAGAGGAAAGCGAACACGTCAGCCAGTCTCGTCGCTATGCAAAATACTACGTCTACAAAGAGCGCGGCCACGAGACCCTACCGTGGAATCTCCATCCCGACCGATTGGCGACGGCTCGAGCGGCAGTCGAGGCGCTTTCGACAGCGAAGACGGAGCAGTTTTTCGATGAACTCCTCGAGCAGAGTTTGAGTCACTATCGGGATGATCCAAGCGTAGACACGGGTGACGTCTCCCGTCCGATCGAGTTGCCGGACAACATGAGCAGCCACGAGAATACGGTGATGTACGAACAGGAACTCTATCTCGACGAAAATGATGAACTCGAGACGGTTTCAGGGATCATCGTGAGCTATTACGTGGCCAAAGGTGACAAGCGCAAGGACCGCCACGGCGATGCCCCAGACCGTGATCCGGACGCTCGCGTCGAAATCTCACCAGTTCCGATCGTCGCCGCCGATCCACTTCGGGATTATCTTTCCTACAACTTGCGGTGTCAGATTCGGGATTGCTATCTCGTGATGGGAATCGAGCCACCCGAGACGTACAAGGTTCTCGGGCCGGGTCAGGATCGGTTTACGATCAAGTACCACCATATCGACTCTTATCCGGAGTACCACGACAAAAACGCCAATATTCCGGGGTACAGTTACGATTTCAACCCAAGTTCGCCAGTCCCAATGTCGGAACTCGCGGAAGCCGCTCTCACCGGGGACAAAAACGAGCCGTTGTACGAGCGGGTCCGTGATCTGCTGTTTACGAGAAAGTCCGACTGATTCGCCACCGTATTCTCATCCGTCGTCGTCAGTTTGCCTGACGATGACCAATACCCATTAGATATTTATTCCTATAGTTACTCGTTGAAATTGGAAACTGCGACTCCGACCAGCCGCAGGGGGGTATGCGCCGAAATGCCCCGGGTGGAACCAGCACCCGAGACGCGGTTTCCAACCCGAGAGGGTCCGAAACCATGCTTGCGTTGATTCTCACGAGATATAAACATCTCGCACGGCCAAAGAATCGGTTACAGAACGTTCATTCGACGGCAACAGCGCCTACTCGAGGTGGGAGTGATGACTAACTCGAGTGACCTGTTTCCGGATCGGCCGCTCGAGCAGTCGGCTGTTGAAACTCGATTGCGAGTCATCGACGAACAAGTAGAACAGTTGCTCGAGGCGATTGGAAGCGACGAGCAGTTCCGTGAGCCACGTCGGCACCTTCGAGAAATTCGGACGGAATGCCTATCGGTTCGCCACCATTTCGAACTCGCCTTAGAACGGGCGAGAGCCGAGGACGGAACGGATATTCCGGCGGTCGTCTCTCGAGGGAACGGCTCACGGACGATCATGGGGCCTGATCCCGTCGCGTTCGAGCGCGTGGTGCACTCCAGTTCGGATACCGACGACGAGTGAGTGTCGAGCTATCACCGTTCATACTGCCGGACGTACGTCGTGAATCGCCGCCACGGGGTGGCGATCAGACAGTTCCGTCCGATAGTATCACTCGAGGAGCAACCATACGAGGTCTATTTCTTCGACTCGAGTGGCTCACATTGCGTTTAGGGATGCCTGATGGCTCCTCACGCTGGTGTCTCGTACTGGCTCGAGTTGTAGCGGGCTGGCGGTGAGGAAAACGGCCTCGATTTGGGACCCACGCTTGGGCCTGCGGGGCCCGAGTGGATTTACTTATCACCAGCAATTGCGATAATTATAAGTGCAACACACATACCACCTAGTAGTAACTCTTCAGGGATGATATTTGAACGGATGGGGATACGAACAAAATATCGCCCACAGTGGGCGTTTAGGGGTATAGAGCGGGGAATGCTGAAATGACGTCTCACCGTCCCGACCAGCGACAACTGAGCCCGGTCGAGCCTGGCATGGGCGACCGACCGGGACGCATCCAGCAGCAAACGACTCAGTATGAGCTTCTGGTCAATCTGATCGACCGGCTAGATGCGGAGTCGTTCCACCAGCAGTTCGGACAGTTCGAGGAGTTCTTTTCGGTCCTGCTCGAGGAGTCTGGCCTCTATATCTGGGGCTGGGACCTCGAGAGCGACGATATTCAGCGCTATCCGCCTACCGAGCAGTTGTTCGGGGTTCCGAAAGAAGGCCTCGAACCCTTTTTTGATGGGTTCTGTCGGTACGTTCACCCTGAGTACCGCTCCAACGTCGAGACGACGATTCGGAACGCGATCGAAGACGGGAGTTCGTACCAGACAGAGTACATACTCGAGCTCCCGGATAACGGGTCAATCTGGGTCGATGAATACGCTAGGGTGCTCACTGACGATACTGGGACAGCAAGTCACGTTATTGGCTTTGCCAGCGATATTACCGAACAAAAAGAGTATCAACGGGAACTCGAGTGGGAGCGAAAGCTCAATATGACACTTCGAGAGGCGTTCGTCGATTCACGGACGCGTTCGGATATCGAATCGACGATCGTCCAACAGTTATACGAGTACGGATACACTCTCGTCTGGCTCGGCGATTGGTTAGCTGATGAGCTCAAACCTCGCGCAGTTGTCGGGAAAGAGACACAAATTGATGCACTCGGGCTCAGGACGGGCATTGATAGGCGCGAATCCATCCCAAGTATCATGGCGGCGACAAAGATTGAACCGATCTTCGTAAGCGACTTTACCGATAACAGCCAGCCAGAATGGTATCACACCGCCCATCGGTGTGGCGTTCGGGCAGCGGCGGCGTTGCCGCTCGTCTACAGCGACGTGTTTTATGGCGTACTGTCGGTGTACGATGACGAACAAGGAAGTTTCGACGACGCGACGAAGCGACACCTCACCACCCTGGCCGATACGTTAGCCGTCGTTATCCATAATATCGAAAACCAGCACGTGCTCGCGGCGAATCGAAATATTAAATCAAAACTCCACCTCGTCGGAACCGAGTACTACCTACGAGAACTGATCGATCAGGCTGACTGTAACACACAGCAGACGAGGATCACCGTTCACGAGACGCTTCCACACGATGGTGGACAAACGATCCAGTATATCAGCGTTGATGGAGCGTCCGCTGAACGGATTGTGGATGCTGCTGTGGCTGATGACCGTATCGATGACGCGACGATGATTTCGAACGGAACGGAGTCTCGGGTGCAGCTCATCCACGACGAAGAAACCCCGGAAGCGACGTTGACGACGCTGGGTACTCGCGTGTGTTCGACGAGTGTGACAGCCAACCGGGCAGATATCCTTATCGAAACGCCGACGAAGAGCGCGCTTAAAGCCGCTATCGAAGCACTCGGTCGGTCTAGTGATCACGTTTCCGTTCTGTCTTGTACTGAAATAGATAATCCTGAATCCGAATCACACGGACTACTATCAGAACTGACTGAAAAACAATTTGCTGCACTACAGGCGGCGTTCCACCAGGGATATTTCGAAACGCCTCGGGAAGCCTCCGCGAAAGATGTTGCCGGTTCGCTTGGCATCTCCCATCCAACATTTCTCGAGCATCTACGGCTTGCCCAGCAGAAAATATTCAGCACACAACTGACCGACAGCTAAAGCGGCGGTAAGGACAGTTTCGATCCTGTCTCGAGATTGCGTGGATTTTCGATGTCGTTTGCTTCAGCAATCGTTCGCCAGTGAGACGTATCGTCGTATTCTTCGTCGGCAATCAACCAGAGCGTATCCCCTTCCGAGACCGTCCAGACTTTCATCTTGTCCGTCGACTCGTGTTTTATCTGGGATTTCTGTTGCTCGGCTTCTTTGTATTCTTCGAAGGTTACGTCGACCCACGCACGAACTGGCGTTCCGTCTGGTAGGAATTTTGTAAACCGTTTATTGGATTCGACGAGGACAGCTTTGAACGCTATCCCACCTCCCCAGACGAATCGACACAGCGGCGGTGCGTGTATCTGTCCATCGACTTCCAGCAAGGAGTCGACCTGGTCAGTGTGTTGTCTGACGTCTGTGTCAGTTTTCGTCGTATCGAAAAACAGTTCCATCGAGAGTGTATCGGCGACGCCTCTGGTGAACTGTTTGATTGGAACGTCGAGTAACGTCTTGTGCTCGCTGTAGCCAACGCTTTTTCGAAGCTGATACTCCTGTGGGTTGAACGCACACGTTATTTCAGTCCCTGCCTGGCTCCCATTGAGCACTTCGATGTGGGCTTTTTCTAAGGATCCTCGCTCACTCATTTATGTCCTCTTCGTCGTTTTTCTATTTGCATTTTTCGTTCGAATTCTCGATAGAGTTCATTGACCATCCGATCGGTAGTGGAGTCCGAGGAGAGTATCTCATCCAGTTCTACGTCACGGCGTGGCTGTGTACGCTGGCGGTCACGTTCCGGTTTGGCTATGTGTGGGTCGGCCTTCCGGCGTTGTGTATCCGATTGTGTGCTGTAGGCTCTCGAGGCGCGAGTTTGTTTTGGCTCGAACTCCGCTCCAGGATAATTATGATTCCGCGTCGACGGCTCTGTGCGAGTTGGTTGTTGAGTTCTCGATCGGCCGGTTTGGTTGTCTCTGGGCGGTGTACGCTGCGGTGGCACTGGGTCCAGAGGAGCCTGTTCTCGCTCGTTTCCAGACCGTGAGCGCCGTCGGCTATCGGCACGCTGGTGACGGTGTGTCTCACCGAAGTCTGCGGATGAGCGCCGGGACTGGCGCGTTTTGCTGGATTCTCGACTTCGGTTCCGATCCCGGCTCCGGCTTGGACCTCGGTTTCGGCTCCGATTCCGATCTTGGCCTCGGCTCTGGTCTCGAGGATCCTCGTCGAGACGCGCTACCCGGTGTGAAAGCGATGGTGACCGGTCCTGTTCCGGCCGCTGCTCTGTCGGTGCCTCCTCGAGTGTGACAGGTGACTGGTCGCCTTTTAACTCTTGATCTGTCTCCTCGAGACCGGGACTCGAGGACTCTTCGAGTCTCGACGGCGAAGTAACTGATCGAGACTCTCTACTGGTCGTATTCGAGTTGGCCAGACGGAGGGATGAGGCAGGCTGGCCCCCATGCGATGATTGGGTCGGGTCGACATCCGATGACGGACTGGAACTCGAGTGGGGTCGAGTCGTCGTAGACGAGCGTCTGACTGACTGGTCGGTGATTCCAGTAGAAAGTCGGAGCTGGGTGCGATCTGGGTTCGAATCCAGTCTCGATTCGGCCCCCAGCGAACTCCTCGAGTCGTCTACGTCATCCTTTCTCATCCCCAGTTGTGGACCCGACTGTACGACGGTGCGTGACGGAAACGGCGTCACTGAGCGGTCGGCTGTCGATCCTGATCTGGCGTTCGATTGGTGTTGGGGTGTCTGTAATGTATCCGGTCTGGACTGGGAGAGTCCTATTGCTGTGTTCTTCGAGGAGCCAGGGGCGTCCGTTCCGGCCGTTGCGGTGATCGGCAACCGGTGTACCGTCAGTGTCGGTGCTGATGGAGGGCGTGTTGGCTCCGACTGAGTTGGTCCTGCCGGTTTTACTGTCGATTGGCTCGGTTCGTGTGCCGTCGATGTTGTCTGCGCTGTTTGCGTCACTGACTGGTTCAGTTCGGACGGCGATAGCGCCGGTGGTGATGACGCGGCTTGTTGGGCTGTATGCAGGCTGGCTGTCGATGGACGTCTCGAGGCGGTTGTTGCTGTCCTCTCGGTTGACTGACCTGTCGTCGATCTGTTCACCGTCTGGACGACTGTTGATCCCAGACTGGGGATTGACTGTTGCTGGGATGTCGACTGTAATGTATCCAGTTTGGGCTGGGGGAGTCCTGTTGTTGTGTTTTTCGAGGAGCCAGGGGCGTCCGTTCCGGCCGTTGCGGTGATCGGCAACCGGTGTACCGTCAGCGTCGGTGCTGATGGAGGGCGTGTTGGCCCTGGCTGAGTTGGTCCTGCCGGTTTTACTGTCGATTGGCTCGGTTCGTGTGCCGTCGATGTTGTCTGCGCTGTTTGCGTCACTGACTGGTTCAGTTCGGACGGCGATAGCG
>LKMM01000161.1 GCA_001563885.1 Natrialbaceae archaeon B1-Br10_E2g27 | reverse complement strand
TCCTCGCTCGGGTTGTGCTCGATTGCATTTTCGAGGAGGCTCTCGAGGGCGAGATGGAGATCCTCGGTCGCGAGAATCGCCAGGGATGGGGGACACTCGGTTTCGATGTCGGCCTCGGGATACTGTTCGTTGAACTGGTCTGCCGTCGTTTCGACTACCGGGGCAGCGTCGAGTTCGCTCGTTGCGGTCTGTGGTCGAAAGAGGATACGATTGATGTGGGTCGCCTCGTCGGTCAATCGGTGAAGGGTTTCTGTCGACTCCTCGAGCGCCGAGCGAACGTGAGATTTTTCGTCGCTACTGTCGCCATCGTATGCCAGCAACCGCTCGATGTTCCCGCTGAGTATCGTCACTTCGGTGCGCAGATTATGCCGAAGGATTCGGTTCAGTACCTGAAGCTGTCGTTCTTTCTGTGCAACATCCGTCAGGTCGGTATAGATTGCGTAGCCATCGATCCCTTCGCCTTGCTGATAGGGGATCCCCCGATAGAGAAATTCCTTGAGGCCGTCGGCTGTCTGTCGGCGCACGCGCTGGTAGTTGACCTCGCCAGTTTGGGTTCGGCCGTCGAGGCTGGTTGCTTCCTCCTCGAGCCACTCCGGAACGATATACTGGTTTAACGATCGCCCGAACAACTCTTGACGGTCGTATCCAAAGATATCGACGAAGGCGGCGTTGACGTACCGGACGATTGGTTCGTCCTCGATAAATTCAAATGCCACCACTCCGTCGTGGATGTGCTCGGTCATATGCATTAACCCAGCAGCATCCCCGACCGCTTCCCGCCCGCTCGCGATGTCGGATGTGGTCATATGTTCTGGCTATCACTCGTGTTGACATACCATGACAGTATGCGTATCAAGCTTTCGACGAATAACATATGATTATATAAGGATATGTCCAGTGTACGGGATGGTTATATCAGGTCCACGTCTGGATACCCATCCGTTTAGTCGCTATCTCCGGTGTCCAAACCCTCTTGGGTCTCTATCCCACAGATCAGGATAATGGATGGGACCGAGCACCTCGAGAGCGTGGGTGCCGTCGACGTGCCGTTCGATCCGGAGGCAGTGACGATTGACGACGCCAACGTCTTTGAGCTACTCGAGCCCGCCCTCCAGGGGTGGTGGCTCGAGACCTTCGGCGAGTACGTTCCCGAAAACGAGGGCTTTTTTACGCCGCCACAGCGAGGGGCGATCCCTGCTATCTTCGAGGGGACGAACACGCTGATCTGTGCGCCGACGGGGTCAGGAAAGACGCTTGCGTCGTTTACCGCGATCATCAACGAACTGTACAGACGCCAGCGAGGGGTGCGTTCAGATGCCAACGCGGGAGCCGACGACGTCGACGATCAGGAGCCAGCCGATTCGGCTGGGCTCGAAAATTCGGTCTACTGTCTGTACGTCTCACCGTTGAAATCGCTGGCAAACGACATCCACCGAAACCTCGAGATGCCACTCGAGGGGATCGAATCGATCGCCGCCGACCGTACCGAACGGATGGGCGAGATTCGCCACGCAATTCGCCACGGCGATACCGACTCGAGTACCCGAAACAAGATGCTCGAGGAGACTCCCCACATTCTGAATACGACCCCGGAGACGCTTGCAATCTTGCTTAATGCGCCGAAGTTCCGCGAGAAGCTTCGGACCGTCGAGTACGTCATCGTCGATGAGATTCATGCACTCACAGCGGGCAAACGCGGAACCCACCTCGCAGTCAGTTTAGAGCGACTCGAGGAACTCACAGAAGGCGACCTCACGCGGATCGGTTGTTCGGCGACGATCGAGCCACTCTCGCAGGTCGCCGAGTTTCTGGTCGGCTGTGAGAAAGCTGGCGGTGACCCCCGGCCCTACGAGATCGTCGATGCCCGGTTTGCCCGCGAGTTCGACGTCCAACTGGAGTGTCCGGCCGACGACCTGATCAACACGCCCCGCGATCGTATCCAGGATCGGTTCTACCGGATGCTCCACGAGCACGTCCAGGCGCATACGAACACGCTCGTCTTTACGAACACCCGGTCGGGTGCTGAACGTGTCCTTCATAACCTGCGTGAACGCTTTGGGGCCTACGACGAGACAAACTCCGGCTGTCACCACGGCAGCCTCTCGACGGAGGTCCGCCAGGACATCGAGAGCCGGCTCAAATCCGGCGATCTCGAGGTTGTCACCACCTCGACGAGCCTCGAGTTGGGGATCGACATGCCCCACGTCGACCTCGTGGTGCAGGTCGGCTCGCCGAAATCGGTCGCTGCCTTGCTCCAGCGGGTCGGCCGAGCGGGCCATCGTGTCGGCCAGACTGTCACCGGCCGGGTGATCGCCCTCGACCGGGACGAACTCCTCGAGTGTGCAGTCATGCTCAAGAAGGCAGCGGAGGGCTTTGTCGACTCGGTATCGATTCCCGAAAACGCCCAAGATGTCGCCGCCCAGCACGTCTATGGAATGGCTATCGCCGAGATTCGCCCCGAACGAGCGGTGCGGGCGACCCTCGAGCGGGCCTACCCCTATCGTGAGTATTCTGACGCCGAATGGGAGTCACTGGTGCGGTATCTCACGGCCGAATACGCTGGCTTAGCGGATCGAAACGTCTACGCGAAGATCTGGCGTGACGAGAACGATCCACCCGACGGCGAGTATCATTATCCCGAGTTTCCGGTCGGCGAACCCCTGATCGGCAAACGCGGCCGACTGGCGCGGATGATCTATATGACAAATATCGGGACCATCCCCGATTCGTTTACCTGTGACGTCTATACCCGCGCGACGAGCGAGTGGGTCGGCCAACTCGACGAGGAGTATCTAGATACGCTCGAGAGAGGCGACGTCTTCGTCCTCGGTGGCGACAACTTCGAGTACCGGTATCGGCGGGGATCGAAGGTGTACGTCGACCGGACGCATGCCCGACCGACCGTCCCCTCGTGGTACTCCGAACGACTCCCACTATCCTACGACCTCGGCTGTGAGATCCTCGCCTTTCAGCGTGCGGTCCTCGAACAGTACGAAGCCGGGGGACCGCCACGGCTTCGGGCGTGGCTTCGGGAGTTACCACTCGACGACAACAGCGTCCGGGCGCTCTCCCGGTTGATCGACCACCAGTGTCAGTACGCCGGCCCGGAGAGTCTGAGTACCGACGAACGACTCGCCATCGAGGTCGTCCGCGATCGTGATGAGTACGAACGCCACTACTACGTCCACTCCGCTTACGGCCGGCAGTTGAACGATGGCTTCTCGCGGCTGCTTGCCTACCGCTGTGCCGAGGCCGCCACCGCGAACGTCCGCGTCGCCGTCGCCGACAACGGCTTTGTCCTCTCGATGCCGCTCAACCGAAAGGTCGACATCGAAGGCATCCTCGAGGATATCGATCCCGACCAGGTACGCAAGGAGCTCCGGGCGGCGCTGTCGGGAACCGACCTCGAAAAGCGGTATTTCCGGATCAACGCCACCCGGTCGTTGATGATCCTCAAACGCTACAAAGGCCACGAGAAATCGGCAAGCCAACAGCAGGTCTCGAGTGAGATGTTACTGGGCTTTGCCGAAGAGCTAGCGGAGTTTGCCGTAATCGAAGAGACCTACCGCGAGATCATAGCGGATAAACTCGCCGTCGCCGAACTCGAGACACTCATCGGCGCACTCGAGAAGGGAGCAATTACGATCGAACGCCAGTTGCTCGAGTCGCCGACACCACGAGGGTTCGGGCTGGCGACGCTCTCGGCAAGCGACGTCGTCCTCGCCGAAGACGAAAGCGCCGCGTTGCAGGCGTTTCACGAACACGTCATCGAAGAAATCGGCGAACAGTCGGTTCGCGGACTGGCTGGTGGATCCGACGACGGGTGAGAGCCACAGCGCAAGTCCCGTCCGATCACTCACTCGAGAGCGGTTTGGCGACACCGCTGATCTCGAAGGCCACACCACCCGTCTCGCTCTCGGAGACGTCGATCATCCAGTCGTGGGCCGTGACAATCCCCTCGACGATCGTTAGCCCAAGGCCCGTCCCACCGGTGGTGTAGCCGTCGTCGAAGATGACAGTACGGTCTTCCGGTGGGATTCCCACCCCGTTGTCGGCGACGATAATCGTCACCGTCCCACCGGATTCGGCAGCGACGTCGATGGTGACCGTATGCGACGTGACCGGATGGTCGTCGTCGACGCCGTGTTGAATACTGTTTCGGATGAGATTCTCGAACAGCCGTCGACAACTATCCTCGTCGGCGACAATCTGTATCTTTTCGGCTGGATCCGTGATCTCGAGGCGTGCACCCTGTGTGTCGACGGTTCCCCAGGCGTCGGTGACGATTCGGGCGAGTGAGAGTTCCTCGGGATCGGTGACGCCACCGCTTCTGGTGAGCGCGAGAACGTCGTCGATGATCGCGTCCATCCGATCGAGGGCCTCCTCGGTTTCCTCGAGCCACTCGAGGTCGCCGGTGGCTTTTGTCTGTTCGGTGTATCCCCGGGCGATGGTGATTGGATTTCGCAGATCGTGGCTGACGATTTCGGCGAACTGATCGAGTCGGTCGACCTGTCGTTTGAGGTCGCGTTCGCGTTGGATCTGTGCTGTGACGTCGGCCAGCAGAAATAACCAGCCGACGTGACGGCCGCGGTCGTCGGTGATCGGTGTGACGTCGACGGCGATATGGCGGTCGCCGTAGACGATTTCCCGTCGTGATTCGGTGACGGAATCGGTCAGCAACTCGTAGGTTGCGATCAGATCTGGCTGGGCGGCGAATAGGTCATAGACCGACCGGCCGATAAGCGATGTATTGACCCCAAACAGCCGGCTTGCGGCTGGATTCCCCTCGACGATGGTGTCGTCGGTGTCGACGACGACGATGCCATCGCGGACGTTATCGATAATCTTCTCGTGGGCGATCGGCGAGAGATTCGAAAACTGATAGCGAACGATCGAAACCGCAAAAAACGCCGCAAGCAGGATAAATCCAATCGCCGTAGTATCGAAGGTGACGACCCCGCCGAGATAGAGGCCATTGAAAAACAGCCCCGACGCAATACCGAGGGCGAGTCCAGCGGCCTGCCCCCGGTAGAGGGTGCGTTTCGAGCGAACGAGATGCTCGACGATAAGCAGGATGACCGCAGACGTCAGTAGATAGCCGTACGCCGAGTGAATCCAGAAGCCAACGTTCCACCGTTGTTCGACGCCGATGGCCGCAGTCGGGTCCAGCCCAGCGAAAAATATCCCACCCGGATTCGTGAGCGCAACGACCGTGACGACGACCGGATGCACCGCGAGTACGGCCAGCGTCGTCCGCGTCACGTACCGTTCCCGGCCAGTAAACTCGAGTGCGAAGACGACGCCAGCCGCAATCGTCACGCCGACGGGGGCGTACATCAACTGGATCGCGAAGACGGCAAGCGCCTCGGGCTCGAGCGTCGAGAGAAACAGTGCCCCGGCCCAGCAGGCCCCGCCAATTGTCGTCACCGCAAGCGACTGTGCCCCGGTTTTCTCCCGGTTTCGCCAGAGGACTGTCGCTACACCAACGGCTAGGACGACTGCCATCGCATACAGTGCTCGAACGGCTGGTTCCTCGATCACCATCACATACTGGCGCTGCAGGCGGTTGGCCACGGCGGTATTTATACTATCGGAGACTGGGTTTCTCGCCGGACGACAGCAAAAGCAGCGACCTCAACCCATCGCTCTGACAGTCGAAATCACTAACTTCGGGTATCGGGTCATCATCGAGGCCGACCCGCTCGAGGTTACGGTGCTGGGCTAATCGACTCGAGGGGGAAATCCTCGAGTGGCTTACCTCGAGATGATGGTCAGCATAAAATTACAGTTGGCGACCATTCAAATGTACTGGAACAAGAGCTCGATAAACTGTGCCACTCGGTCCGGTTCCATTCCGGGTTTCTCCACGATCAGGTCTTCGTAGTTTTCGACTTCGTCGTGGACAAACGCGGGCGTCAAGAGATCTGGTTCGAGTGTCACGATGAGCTCCCACGTCTTCGAATCAGCGATGAGTGCAGAACGTTGGCGTCGATGACCAGCTTCATTCGTCGGTCTACTCCGATTCTTCCTCGGCGCGCTTGCGTCCACGTTCGTTAATTCTATCGGCGATTTCCTGAACGTCGCGCTCGGTGAGTTCGCTCTCGCTGGTGAGTTCGTCCATCATTTCGAGCATCTCAATCTTCTCCTGGATGGCCTGTCGTGTGACTTCGCTCCAGTTGATCTCCGGGTGCTTTTCCATTCGCGTTTTGAGGTCGTCATCCACGTTGACTGTGATACTGGGCATACACGAATCTATG
>LKMM01000160.1 GCA_001563885.1 Natrialbaceae archaeon B1-Br10_E2g27 | reverse complement strand
CCTCGAGTGCGTCGGCGATCGTCTCGTGGATACCGTCAGGATAGACCGCCGCAGCCTCCTCATCAGTGCGCTCGTGGCGAAACTCGTTCCAGATCGTAACGGTTGCCATCGGTTGGTTGTCACCTCGAGTCCTCTTAGTCCGTCCGCTACTGGTCCGTTCTCCTATTCGAAAATGGTAATTTATTTGCCGAGTCTTCTAGCAGAAAGGTTGAAAAACACGAAATTCTACAGATTTTGTTGGCACAATGCTTATTTCGGTACCTCCCTGTGTTCCCTTATGGACTTCTCCGCTCACACCCATCCAGAGGCGAAATCACCAGTTTCTCACCCTCGAGTTCGGACCCAACGAGGTGTTTCCCAGTGAAACGGTCAGCGATCGGTGTCGGAATCGTTGGACTCGGCGGGATGGGACATCTCCACGCGCGAAGTTTTGCCGAACTGGGCGCGCAAGTCGTCGCTGGTGCCGACCTCGTCGAGAGCCAGCGCGAGCGATTTGCTGCGGAGTTCGACGCCCGAACGTACGACACTCACGAGGGACTCGTCGCTGACGACGATGTCGACGCGGTGGTCGTTACGACACCGAACCGATTTCACGAACCGATCGCCATCGCCGCCCTCGAGGCCGGTCTCGACGTCTTAGTCGAGAAACCGCTGGCTCACTCACTCGAGAGTGCCGAACGGATCGCCGCGGTCGCAGCCGAATCCGCGGGAATCTGTATGGTCGGCTTTCACAACCGTCACGCGGCGTCGATGGCGATGTTTACGGAGTACCGCGACCGAGGTCGGTTCGGCGATCTTACCCACGTCGAAGCGAACTACGTCCGCCGACGCGGTGTGCCCGGTCCAGGCTCGTGGTTTACCGACGGTGACCTCGCTGGCGGCGGGGCCTTACTCGATATCGGCGTTCACGCGCTGGATCTCGCGCTGTATGCGCTTGACTTTCCCGAGATCACCGAAGTTTCGGGCGTCGCCAGAACCACGTTTGGCACACAGGCGGAGTACGCCGATCCCGACGGGTTTGGCGATACCTGGAACGCCGAAGCCGAAACCTACGACGTCGACGACTCGGTCAGTGCGTTCGTTCGATGTGCAGGCGGCCAGACGATCTCACTCGAGGCGGCCTGGGCGACAAACCGCGAACAGAGCATGGACGTTCGAGTTCGTGGGACCGACGCAGGCGCACAGTTCGATGTTGGCACAACGGACCTGACGATTCTCGAGGCGGGGACGGCCGGCTGTGATCATTATGCCGATGTCGAACTCACTGGCGATGGGACACAAACTGGCTACCGAACACAGGACGAACAGTTCCTGGAGGCCGTTTGTACGGGCAACGAACCACCAACGAATACGATCGAGGAAGCGTTGTTGGTCCAGCGGGTGATCGACGCGATCTATCGCTCGAGTGAAACTGGTCTGGCACAGCAACTGCCCCAACCTGCCACGCAGGAGCGAGATTCCAAACGCATCTGCGAAGCGATTTCCCATCCACGCTCCGACTAACGACTGTTTTTGACGATGCGTGTGTATCAGGTTATCCGGGTAGTGTTCGAACAGCCTCGAGCGTTAGATTACTTCTTCGAAGTCGTGATGGCCGTGGATGTCGACGCCATCCTCGGTAATCTCACAGAGGAAAACACCGTTACCGGAGCCGGTGTCACGCTCGGCGGCGGATTTGATGCCACGGGCGGCGATGGTCGTCGCCTCGTCGTTCGAGAGGTCGTCTTCGTAGGCCTGTTCTAAGTGGCCGTAGGCCAGTTGCATCCCGCTGCCGGTGACGGTGTAGTCGTCTTTCATCACACCGCCGGCAGGATCGATACTGTAGACGTGGCTGCCGTCGTCGTCGACGCCACCAAGGATGGGGTGGATAGCAAAGAACGGGCCACCACGGGCGAAGTTGCCCGCAAGCGTTGCAAGCGCGTCGATGCTCATATCCTCGCCACGGCGGGATTCATACAGGTTGACCTCCGCGCGCAGACTCGAGATAAACGACTGTGCGCCGCCGACGCTGCCGACCATCGTCAGTGCGCCAGTCGGGTGGATCTGTTCGACTTTCTGGACGTTTTTGTTCGAGACGAACCGGCCACCGAGGCTGGCACGCATGTCCGTCGCGATGACGACGCCATCCGCGGTCGTAATGCCGATTGTCGTCGTCCCTGTCTTGTTTACGTTGTCGAGGTCGGCCGCCGAAAGATCGCTGCGTGGCAACGCCCCAACTTCCGGCTCGTAAGGGTTCGAATCGTCGGCCAACTGATCGACCGTCCGGGAGAACTCCGAGTTATGATGCGGTGTACGCATTGACGGAAGCTTACGACCGGAACGGTATAAAAGACCGGCGTTCACTACGTTCGGTTCCGCTTTTTCGAGCGGCCGAAAAGCCAGCGGCTTGAGGCAGATGGGAGCGATCGAAAACGATTCGGTATCTACTGTGGCTGGCTCGCTTCGTAGGCGTTCTCGACGTTTGCGAGAAGGCGGTGGATCGGGAGCGTAATCCCAGCTTGACGGGCGGTGATCGCAAGCGGCATCGCAACGATACCGATCACGATACAAAGCTGGTACAGTGCGAACAGCGTCGCGTGGTACACGCGGGTTATCATCGACGTTCAAGCGAGCCGAGTCGTAGGGAGTATATAAGTCTTGTCGAACCAGGGCATGTATAATTATTAATACATGGTTTAACAGGTCACCGCCGTCTGGCGATTCAACTGGAGTTTCCTCTGGGACAACCTGGGATGGACTGCACTCGGGATCCAGCTATCATGACTGGAATCGATGTGCGCAATTCTCGTAACTTATGAGCATTATCGGCCTGACGTGCGCGTCTTGCCCGCGGTGTGAGACGGTCTGTCGTGTTTGAGACTGGGAGCCCGAAGCGATGACGAACCGCAAAGCAGGAAACCCCCCGGACCGACCACCACGTATGAGCAACTATCTCGTCGGCATGGAAGCCGCGTGGCTCGTCCGTGACGTCGATTCGATCGACGATGCAATCGGCGTCGCCGTCAGCGAGGCCGGCAAACGCCTCAACAACCAGGATATGGACTACGTCGAAGTCGAAGTTGGTGCAACCGCGTGTCCGGCTTGTGGCGAACCGTTCGACTCGGCGTTTATCGCAGCCGAAACTGCCCTCGTGGGGTTGGCCCTCGAGATGGACGTCTACAACGCCGATAGTGAAGAACACGCCTCCAGAATCGCCAAAAGTGAGGTCGGCGGGGCGCTTCGGGATGTGCCACTGTCGGTCGTCGAGATTATGGAACGTCCTGAAGAGTGATCACGCGGCCACCACTCGAGCGCTGGGACACTTACGGTATCCGCTTTCACCCAACATACTTTTGATAACCCGTGGTTATGTAGGTGTATGGAACTGCCGACGCCAGCGGATCTCCGCCAGCGCCGTACCGAGTTGGGGTTGACCCAGAGTGAACTGGCCGACAGAGCCGACGTCTCCCAGCCGTTGATCGCACGGATCGAAGGCGGGGACGTCGATCCACGACTGTCGACGTTGCGCCGGATCGTCAACGCCCTCGAAAAGGCAGAGAGTGACGTCGTTCGCGCGAAGGACCTGATGAACGAAGCCGTCGTGAGCGTCACACCGGAGGAACCGGTCAGCGCCGCAGCCCAGAAGATGGAACAGGAAGCATACTCCCAGCTTGCGGTTATCCAGGATGGTGTTCCGGTCGGCTCGATTAGTCAGACCGACCTCGTCCACCTCGATTCGCAAGCGCGTGATGAGGCCGTCGAAACCCACATGGGCGAGAGTTTTCCAACAGTCTCGAAAGATGCGAGCTTAGACGAGATTAGCAACTTACTCGAGCATTATAAGGCGGTGATGATCACCGAAGCCGGCGAGACGGTCGGGATCATCACGGAAGCCGATGTTGCTGCTCGACTCTCGTAGCCGGCAAACGATAAAATCGGACGGTCGAGGGATTAGACTGCCAGATACTCTGTGACAGCGTCCCGCGACTGGAGTTGCTCTCCGACGAGTTCATCGACGATGGTGCCTTTGTCGATGGCATAGCAGCGCTCGGAGAGATTTTGGACGACGTGAAGGTTCTGCTCGACGAATAGAATCGTCGTGCCGAGTTCCTCGTTGACCCGTTTGAGATCCCGGGTGATGTCCTGGACGATCGACGGCTGGACGCCCTCGGAGGGTTCATCAAGCAAGAGCAAGTCGGGGTTGCCGACGAGGGCACGACCGATCGCCAGCATCTGTTGTTGGCCGCCACTCATCGTTCCGGCTTTCTGGTTGCTTCGTTCTTCGAGAATTGGGAAGTACTCATAGACGTTGTCGTAGAGCAACTCCTCGTTGTCATCGTTGATCGACTCGCCCATCCGGAGGTTTTCGCGGACGGTGAGGTCGGGGAAGACGTCTCGGCCCTGTGGAATGTAGCCCATCCCGCGGCGGACGCGCTCGTCGGCACTGACCCACGTCCCAGCCGTTTGCGTGCCGCCTAAGGCCACGTTGAGCCGACTTTTGAGACCGGATGGTCTGTTTCGCTCGACCGCTTCGGGGGTTGCATCGGCAACGACCTCACCCTTGAACGTGATTCGACCGTCAGCAGCCTCGAGCAGCCCCAAGATGGCTTTCACGAGGGTCGTCTTGCCGACGCCGTTTTTTCCCATGATGCCGACGATTTCGCCCTCGTCGACGCCAATGTTGACGTCCCGGAGGATCTGCGTGCTGCCGTAGGCGACATCGAGGTGTTCCGTTTCGAGTATCATTGTTCTTCACCCAGGTAGATTCGTTTGACCGCTGGATCGTTTCGAACGTCCTCGATCGATCCTTCGGTGAAGATCTCCCCCTGGTGGAGAACCGTCACCCGGTCGGCGATGCTCTCGACGAAGTCGATATCGTGTTCGATGACGATGAACGCAACGTCGTCTTCGTCTCGGATCGTCCGCAACAGTTCGGCGATTTCGGCGGTTTCTTCGACGGACAGCCCCGCAACCGGCTCGTCTAACAGCATCAGCTTGGGCTCTAGGCTCATCGCCATGGCAATCTCAAGGCGCTGTTGTTGGCCGTGTGAGAGACTCGAGGCCGTCTCATCGCCAGTTCCCTCGAGGTGGAATCGCTCTAAGAGTTCATCAACTCGCTGGTCGAACGCCGAGGGGTCGACGACGGTCTGTAACGGAATCCGTAGGTTCTCGCGGACGCTCAGATTTTGATAGAGGCTCGGAACCTGGAATTTGATGCTGATTCCCTTTCTGACGCGTTCGTGAGAGGGCATCTCGGTGATGTCCATGCCGTCGTAGTAGATCGTCCCGGCAGTCGGCTCGAGACGGCCGATAAGCTGGTTTACGAACGTACTCTTGCCGGCCCCGTTGGGTCCGATCAGACAGCGGAGTTCACCCTCATCGATGCCGAAATCGACGTCGTTGGTCGCCGTGAGGCCGCCGAAGTCCTTGCGGAGTGCTCTGGTCTGTAAGATCGTCTCCGTCCCGACGCCGGTTTCGGCGACGGCTGGACTCTCTTTGACCGTTGGGTCACTCGTACTCATCAGTCACTCACCTCCTCGGCCGCCGCGGGGGTCTCCGCCGGCTGGCGGTACTGACGGATTGCATCTGGCACGTCGCCAATTCTTGGCGCGATACCATCGGGCATCGCGAGGATGACCACGATAAGCAACGAACCGACGATGACGAGCGCCCATTCGCCGGTAAGCTGGAGTTGAATCCACTGGATGGCAATCGCCGCGGCCATCGTTCCGAGGATCGATTCACGGCCGCCAATACTCGCCCAGATGACGGGCATCGCCGCAGCGGTGATCGCGAACTCGCTTGGATCGATGTAGTTACCCCAGGTGACAAAGAGGACGCCGCTTGCACCGGCGATTGCTCCGCCGATCGTAAACGTCACAAACTGGATGAACGTCGTATCGTAGCCGAACATCTCGGTTCGGGCTTCGTCCTCTCGAGTGGCAACCATCGCGTAGCCAAATTGGCTGTTGACGAGCGCACGCAGACCCAGCACGGTCAGGATCAATACGACGAGCGTGAGGTAGTAGTGCATCGCGCCGCCGAACTCGATGCCGGTCTCGCCGATACCGATCGCGAGATCCGGAACACCGACCATGCCGTTGAATCCGCCAAGCGCAGCCTCACCGATGGCCCACTCGCTGCCGGCGGTCTGCCCGAGGAACGTATGCAAAACCAGTGCGACGACCAGGGTAATGATCGTCACGTAGACGTCTCGGACGCCGCCGTAGAACATGAAGTACCCAAGCAGGGCCGCCGACAGCGTCGCAACGCCAATTCCCGCGACGATGCCGAGTGTCGCCCCCGT
>LKMM01000159.1 GCA_001563885.1 Natrialbaceae archaeon B1-Br10_E2g27 | reverse complement strand
TTTCCAGCGTGGGCGGACACTCGAACCGCCAGTTTCGGGCGCTCGGCTACATTGGGGTCATAGCCAATGTGCCGACACGCATACATACGTCAGCGTGCAACAAAAACGTTCGGAAATTACCGTTCTGACGGCGCGTATCCACGCCGTGAACGACGTGGTATTGGGCCTACTCAACCTATAAATAACCCGTGTGCATACTTTGAAACAGAAAATATTATCACCCTGTATTCTGAACGTGGTGTGTAATGAGTGCCCCAGAGTCGATCCACGGGAACGCTACTCGGCGAGGGACGTGGGAAGACGTCCGCGATCTCCCGCCAAGTGCAAAGCTTGTCGCGAAGGTCCTCGAGTACAACGATACGATGACCCAACAGGAAATCGCCGAGGAGACCTTACTCCCCTCACGGACGGTTCGGTATGCGCTGAATCGACTCGACGAGGAGAACGTCATCGACTCGCGATTTTCTTTCTCTGACGCCCGCAAACGGCTATACTGCCTCGATATCGACGCCTGATCGCTCGAGCAGAGTGTAGGTTCACTTTCACTGCGGTCGCACAATCCATTTAGTCCCGGCTTTCCATAGTTGGGGTAATGACACGGGTGATACACACGGGCGACACCCATATCGGGTACCAACAGTACAACTCGCCCGAGCGCCGACGGGACTTTTTGACGGCTTTCCGCGAGGTCGTCGACGATGCCATTTCCAACGACGTCGACGCCGTCGTCCACGCTGGCGATCTCTTCCATGACCGTCGACCGGGACTGGTTGATCTCCAGGGAACCGTCTCGATCCTTCGAGACCTCGCCGACGCCGACGTTCCGTTTTTGGCGGTCGTTGGCAATCACGAGGGCAAACGTGACGCACAGTGGCTCGATCTCTTTGCGGATCTAGGGCTTGCAACCCGACTCGAGGCGGTCCCCAAACTCGTCGGTGACGTTGCTTTCTACGGGCTAGATTTCGTCCCGCGCTCGAGACGAGACGCGTTAACCTACGAGTTCGACCCGATCCCATCGGACGCCGACCGTGCGGTTCTGGTCAGCCACGGGCTGTTCGAGCCGTTTGCCCACGCCGACTGGGATACCGAACGCCTGTTAAGCGAGTCGACGGTGGCGTTCGATGCCGTCTTGCTCGGGGACAACCATGCCGCCGACACCGCGCAAGTCCGTGAGACGTGGGTGACCTACTGTGGCTCGACCGAGCGTGCAAGCGCAAGCGAACGTGACCCTCGCGGCTACAATCTCCTCACGTTCGACGAGGAGGTGACGATCACCCGACGCGGACTCACCAACACCCGCGAGTTCGTCTTCATCGACGTCGACCTCGAGGCAGGCGAGGGGATCGACCGCGTCCAGGAACGCATCCGCCAGCACGACCTCGCCGATGCGGTGGTCATCGTCACCGTCGACGGTGAGGGCAAACCGGTGACGCCAGCCGCTGTCGAGGAGTTGGCAATCGACCGTGGCGCGCTGGTCGCCCGGCTGAACGACCGGCGTGAGCTGCCCGACGAAGAAGAGGACGTCTCGGTGAGCTTTGCCGACCCCGATGCGGCCGTCCGAAAGCGGGTCCGCGAACTCGGACTGAGCAACGCCGCCCTCGAGATCGACGAGACCGTCCGCGATGGCGATGTAGCCGACACAAACGTCCGGGAGTTAGTCGAACGACGCGTCCGGGAGCTACTCGAGGACGACGAGACGGCCTTCGAGTCAGCCCCCGATCGCGAGCCGGACGATCCGGACGTGACAACGGTTGCAGACCAGTTGCACGCGGATACCACCTCACAGACAGCCGAGCCTGCCGACAGATCCGACTCAGACGAAGGCGAGCAATCCGAGGCGGTCACCACAGAGGCCACCGCCAGCGATGTAGCGGCTGAGGAGTCATCGACCGACGAAGACGCCTCGCTGGGTGATTTCGCGTGAGAGTCGACCGCGTTCGCTTACAGAACTTCAAGTGTTACGGCGATGCCGATCTCTCACTCGAGCGGGGCGTGACGGTCGTCCACGGCATCAACGGCAGCGGCAAATCGACGCTGCTCGAGGCCGTCTTCTTTGCTCTCTATGGCTCGAAAGCCCTCGACGACCGGACGCTAGATGACGTAATCACTACGGGTGAAGAGGAAGCCGAGGTCGAACTCTGGTTTACCCACGATAACCGCGAGTACCACGTCGAACGTCGGCTCAAACTCCGTGGCGATCGGGCGACGACGACGAAGTGTGTCCTCGAGACGCCAACGGAAACACTCGAGGGAGCCCGCGACGTTCGACGCGAAGTGACCGAACTGCTGCGAATGGACTCGAGTGCGTTCGTCAACTGTGCGTACGTCCGTCAGGGTGAGGTCAACAAGCTAATCCACGCCTCGCCGAGTGACCGCCAGGATATGATTGACGACCTCCTGCAACTGGGCGCACTCGAGGAGTATCGCGAACGGGCGAGTGACGCCAGACTTGGGGTCAAGACGGTGCTGGATGGCCAGCGGGAGGTCGCCGACAATCTCCGCCAGCAGATCGAGACAAAAGAGAACGAAGAGCTACACGAACGACTCAACGGCCTCGAGAGCCGTCAAACGGAGATTCGAGAGGAGATAGCCCACTTCGAAACCCAACGCGAGCAGGCCCGCAAGACGCGAGAAACTGCAACGGAGGTCCTAAAGCGCCACGAGGAAACCCGCGAAGAGATCGACCGACTCGAGACCGAAATAGCGGAGCTACGCTCGAAAATCTCCGACACCGAACGCGAGCGCAAGGAGGCCACAGAGCGGATCCGCGAACTCGAGGACGAACGCGAGGAACTCGGCGAGCAGCGACAGGAGCTGCTGGCAGATGGTGACCTTCCAGTCGCGACGGGGGCTGAAACCGAGGTTGTCAGTGATGCGATTGCGGACCTCGAGGACCGCGACGACCAACTCAGAGACGACCTCGAGGAGGCAAAGGTAGCGATCACGGAGACTACAGGTGACATAGAGCGCCTCCGGGAGACGATCACCGAACGCGAGCAGACGGCGACGGAAGCCCGCGAGGAGGCCGCGGCGCTTGCTGAGCGAATCGAAACCGACACCGAAGAAATCGACGAACGCGAGCGGAAACTGGCCGAACTCGAGGACCGAATCGAAACCGAACGCGAGCGATTTGCAGACACAGCCGTCGCCTTCGGCGAGGCAAGCAAGCGACTCGAGGAACTCGAGGCCGATCGACAGCAACTCACCGACGAGATCGGAACCGTCACCGCCGACGTTCGGGCCGTCAAAAACGCGATCGAAGACGGCGAACGGCTGCTCGACGCCGGCAAGTGCCCAGAGTGTGGTCAGCCCGTCGAGGACTCCCCACACGTCGACGTCCTCGAGGAAAAACGCGAGCAACTCGACACGCTCGAAACGCGTCTCGAGGAGATAGACGGGAAACGCGAGACGATCGACGAACGACTCGAGCAACTCGAACGACTCCGCGAGGCCGAACGACAGGTCGAACACCTCGAGGAAAACCGTCGGAACGTCGCCCAGTTACTCGAGGAAAAACGCGACGCGCTGGCGGATCGACGCGACCAGCGTGAGACGGTACTCGAGACGGCCGAAACGGCAGCAATTGAAGCTGACGCCAAACGCGACCGGATCGAGGACCTCGAGGACGACCTCGCCGACCACCGGCACACACTCGGGGAGATCAACACCGAACGCAGTACGATTCGAGACCACCTCGCGTCGCTCCGTCGTGTCCTCGAGATCGACGATCGACGGGCAACACTGAGCCGAGAGATCGACGCCGCCCGCGAGCGACGTGAAAACTGGCGGACGATGAACGACGAACGACGGGAGACGCTCTCTGGCAAACGCGAGCGAAAGCGTGACCTCGAAGAGGAGTTCGACGACGAACGCGTCGAGACGGCCCGGACGGACAAACACAATGCCGAAACCTACCTAAAGAAAGTCGACGAGAAACTCGAGGATCTCGATGAGACGCTCACCGAGGTCCAGAACGCAATCGGGGCCACGAGACGGGAACTCGAGGAACTCGAGGAACTCGAGAAGCGGTATGAAACACTCGAGGCCAGATGTGACCGTCTCGAGTCGCTGTATGCCGAAGCCGAGACGTTACAGACGACGTATGGCTCGTTGCGTTCGGAGCTTCGCCAGCACAACGTCGAAACGCTCGAGCGACTGTTAAACGAGACGTTCGAACTCGTCTATCAGAACGACTCGTATGCCTCGATCGAACTCGACGGCGAGTACCGACTGACTGTCTATCAGAAAGACGGCGAAACGCTCGAGCCCGAACAGCTTTCGGGCGGCGAACGTGCACTGTTCAACCTCAGCCTTCGGTGTGCGATCTACCGGCTGCTCGCCGAGGGCGTCGAGGGAACCGCGCCGATGCCGCCGTTGATCCTCGATGAGCCGACGGTGTTTCTGGATTCGGGTCACGTCACCCAGCTCGTCTCGCTCGTCGAATCGATGCGCGATCTGGGTGTCGAACAGATCGTCGTCGTCAGCCACGACGAGGAACTGGTCGGAGCCGCAGACTCACTGGTTCGTGTCGAGAAAAATTCGACCTCGAATCGCTCGCGCATAGAGCGTGGCGAACCCCCGGATGCAGCGTTGGTGTCGTCGGGTTAATCAGGAATCCGTCTCGACACCGGTCTGTTCGTCGGCGTGTTCGCGTGAGTTGGTCCCAGCCTGGAGTATCTCGAGGGCAGTGTCACACTCGTCGGTGAGTCGATAGCCACGCTCGCCGCCAACCTCGGTTTCCTCGATCAGTCCGGCGGCTGTCAACACGGTGAGTCGGCCGTGTAGATCACTTTCACAGAAATCGTACGCCGAAAGGAGTGTACGGATACCGAGCGCACCGCGTGTCTGAAGTTCGACGAGCAACCCGAGGGTCGACTCGTCGTGGACGGCCGTCAACAGCGTCCGAACGGACTCCGGTACCGCGGTCGCAGCGATTTCGAGTGAACTCTCATCAACCGCCTCGAGACGGTCGTTCTGGATGTAACACTCGTTGCCGTTATCAGGATCACGGACGAGACTCGCCTGTTCTGAACGTTTGAGCAATAGATACTGCTTTCCGGTATCGTCCTGGACAGTTTTCATGGTCGGTCGCTATACGAGTACTCGCTACTCGGAGTCGTCGGCTAAAATACTTTACCCGCGCTCGTCGGCTCCGTACTCAGTCTGTTGGCTGTCAGTCCCGTCCGTCGGTTCATCGGTGTCCGTCGAGTCGGATACCGAATCGAACTGTCTGTAGCGTCGCCACGCAAAGCCGACCAACAGCAGTCCACCCCCGGTCAAGGGTACCCCCCGTGCTGTATCGCCGTTGAACAGAAGAAACATGAGTCCGAGTGATAGCATCAACACCGCCGCGTTGACGACGAGCACGAGCACCCAGAACGCCTTCGCCAGATCACTGGGGACGTCAGAAATATCCGGTGACACCTCCGGGGGCTCGATCGTTTCGATCCCCTCGGCCTCGAGTTCCGACCGGAGATCAGCCCGCAGACCCGAGCCAGCGTCTTCAGTCTCGACTCGTGGAATCGTAAGCGAGTCGCTATCCGGATCCTGAAAGTCGGCTTCTGGATCCGGCTCCTCTGACTCGTGATCGCTTCGATCCACCACCACGATACGAACTGTCGGCAAGCGGTGGCAAAAGGGTTGACGATCGACTCAGACTACTGCTATACAGTCTTCGAGACTCTCGCGATACCAAATGGCAAGAACCGTGACACAGGGATAGCCAGCAGTATCAGGCGAGTTCTTCGAGGGCAATTGGTTGTGACGCTTCCACCCAGGCGAGGGGGTTTTCGGCGTCGTAAAATACGACACCTTCGTCGGTCTCGTAGGATTCGATCGTCGCGGTACCCTCTGGTTCGGTAGTCGGTTCACTCTCGATACCGTCAGTCTCGTCGTTGTGGGGTGGCACGTCGATCACCTGACGGTATGGTATGTGCTACCACATTATATGTCTTGTTGCTCCCGCAGTGTCTGTCGCAGTCGGCACTCGAAGACGGATACTGTTATATGCGTCCAGTACCCACACGCTGGCAATGAGTATGCAGGTACGAACGCCAACGGCACGGCGTTGTGAACGGTGTAACCGGGTCGAGTACTGGGACGACGACCTCGAGGCGTGGCAGATCGACAGCGAAGACGGCGAGAAATGCGTCGGCAGCCCCCACTGTTTACACGAGTGGGATATCAACGGCACGTTCGATCCGGTCGGTGAGTAATTTACTCAACGGACCGTGATGGCCGTCAGTGGAGACGGCGTCTTTTTTGATTTCAAGCGTATACGATCGGCTATGCCGACAGTGTACATTACCGCACCCCCCGAGGAAGCCGACGACATAGCGGCGGCGC
>LKMM01000158.1 GCA_001563885.1 Natrialbaceae archaeon B1-Br10_E2g27 | reverse complement strand
TCGAGAACAGCCCCCTCGAGACCGCGACTTGCGACGTACGCTAGAGTATCAGTCGTCCTCCTCAGCGTGTTCGGCGAGATCAGAGAAGGTTTCGATCACGACGACCATCACTGGCTCCGAGGGCACGTCCGATCCGAGAAGAACGGCAATGTGTTCGTCGTCGGTGTCCGTCACATCCACTGTCTGGTCGATGTCGGTGACGTCGTCGATGGCGCTATCCTCATCCAGCGTAACTGAGACAGTGTAGGCCCCCGGCTCGGTGAAGACGTCTGCATACACGACACTCGAATCGTCCTCGCTTGGACCATCATCGTCGTGGTCTTCGTCTGTGTCGTCGTCTTCGTCCGGTTCAACGGCAAAGGTCTCCTCGAGGACGGTGTCGCCGGCTGGGTCGACGACTTCGATCGATCCAGTCAGTTCTCGCTCCGTGCCGTTGAACACGTTGACATCCTCGAGAAGCATGTCACCGATGTAATCGACGAGCGTTGCACAGCCGGCGAGGGAGACGACACCGGCGCTTGCGGTTGTAGTCAAAACTCGTCGGCGAGTCAGCATCGATCGGGACACCTCGATAGCATATCTGACTCTCGAACCTGAAAGAAAAAAACTCCTGGGTCGGGATTTCAGGCTCAGAAACTGGACACTCGAGTGACGATCAGAACTCGACGTTCGAGGAGGAAGCGAGGTCATCGTCGGTCTCGAGTGGGCCATCGCCGAGATAGGTGTAGTCCTCGTCGGTGAGGTAGACGGCCTCCTCGCGAATCTCGACCTCGAGTTCGGTGAGGACGGCTCCCTCACACGGGCCAAAGGTACACAGGCCGGAGCCAGTGTCGAAGTACGCGCCGTGATTTTCACAGACGAGTTCGCCGTCACGCATCGTCGCACCCGAGCCTTTGTCGAGTTTGATGTGTGTTAGGTGTTGGCAGTAGTTGAGCCAGCAGGTGACACCTTCCCCATCGCGGACGAGAATTGCCTCGCGTTCGTCTTCGCCGTCGTCGACACGAAAGAGGTGTGTCGATTCGTCCGGCACGTCTGCAAGCGTCACGATTTCGCGATCGGTCCCCATCGCTCGGGCGTTTCGCATCCGTCGACCTGAACGTTTCGACTCCACCGACCGTTTGCCGGGATGTAACTGCGTCTGACGGAGATTTACTATCCACGACCCCCTACAGGTGCTATGGACTCCCTTCTCGTCTACGGTTCCTACGGGTATACAGGCCGATTGATCGTCCACGAGGCCGTACGGAGAGGGGCCACACCGGTCGTTTCTGGCCGTTCTGGCAGGGCAGTCGCTACGCAGGCAGCCACCCTCGGACTCGAGGGACGAGTGTTCACACTCGAGGATACCAATCTCGACGAACACATTGCTCCCTTCGACGCCGTGTTAAACTGTGCGGGCCCGTTTACCGAGACAGCGCCGGACCTCGTCGATGCTTGTCTCGAGACCGGGACACACTATCTCGATATCACCGGCGAGTTCCCGGTGTTCGAACGGCTTCGGCGACGCGATGAGATGGCACGGGAACACGAAGTGACGCTTCTGCCCGGCGTTGGGTTCGAGGTCGTCCCCTCGGACTGCCTGGCGGCACAACTCGCCTGTACTCTTCCCAACGCCGACGAACTCGTCCTCGGAATCAAGGGCTCACCGACTGTCTCCCGGGGAACTGCCCGAACGTTGCTTTCGTTGGCCAGCGAGGGCGTCGTCCGTCGAAACGGTCGGTTAGTCAGTGTCCCACCCGCCTACCGAAGCCGGCAGATCGACTTCGGCGACGGCCTCGAGCCTGTTGTAACCGCGCCGTGGGCCGACGTTGTCACCGCTGCTCATAGTACAGGCATCGAGACGATCGACGTGTACGCTGCCGTCCCGAAGGTTCTCGAACCTGGGCTCTCAGTTGGCGGTATCGCAGGCCGGGTGGTCGATATACCGCCAGTTCGAGGGCTGCTCGAGCGTGGGATCGATGCGTTCGTCACGGGCCCAGACGAGCGCCAACGCGCCACCGATCGGGCGGTCGTCTGGGGGCAGGCGAAAGCGACGGAAACCGGCGAGGTGGCTCGAGGTCGCCTCCGGACGCCGAACCCATACGCGCTGACGGCCAAAACGGCCGTCGACGCCGCCGAGGGTGTACTCGAGGGTGAGAGAAAACCGGGCTTTCAGACTCCCGCCAGCGCTTTCGGCCCCGAATTCGCCTTTGAGATCGAGGGCGTCGAGTACGAACGCCTCGAGATGCCTGAGACACGAGACAGGACAGCCGGCTCGAGCGCTGACGTCAGCGAGCGACCGTGATGAGCAGCTATCGGTAGCAGGCGGTCTCGACGCGTTCGTCGTAGGCCCTAGAGAGTCGGTCCGTTATCGGTCCGCCACCGATTCCCGCCCCATCGATCCGGTCGATCGGTCGCAGTTCCCAGCTTCGGTTCGTGAGAAACGCTTCCTCGGCCTCGAGCACGTCCTCGAGCGTGTAACGGCCTTCGTGGACCTCAATCCCGTTTTCTCGAGCCAGTTCACAGACGAGTTCGCGCGTGATTCCCGGCAGAACCGACCCGGAGAGCGCTGGCGTCTCGAGTCGACCCTCGCGGACGAAAAAGAGGTTACTCGTCGCACCTTCCGCGAGGTGGCCCTCGAGGTCACAGAGGAGGGCTTCGTCCGCGTCGGTACCCCGAAGTTCGGCGCGGGCGAGAATGCCGTTTAGATAGTTATGGGTTTTTGCGTTCGCAGGAATCGCCGTGTCGGGAACGCGTCGGGTCTGGACCGTTCGGACCGTCGCCGGAGTCTCCCAGACGGAACTGCCCTCGAGGCCGCCACGGGGAAGCGGGCTGACGTAGACGACGACCGTTGGATCGACCTCGGGCTGGGGGGTCAGTTTGCCCGGTTGGACACCACGCGTGATCGAGAGCCTGACGGAGGCGTTGGTGAGGTCGTTTGCCGCGAGCGTCTCGTCGATTCGTCCCCGGAGATCGACCGCCGGAATGCCGTGCTCGAGTGAAAGCGCCCTGCAGGTTCGCTCGAGACGGTCGACGTGGCGCTCCCAGGCGAAGATCGTCCCGCCGTAGGCACGCATCGTCTCGAAGGCAGCGTCGCCGTAGCGAAAGCCCCGATCATCGACGCTGACGGTCGCCTCGCTTGCAGGGACGAGCGTGCCGTCGACGTGATACAGCAGGTCCTCGGAGACAGTCATTGCTGGTGTGTTGCAAACCGACAGAAGTTCTCGATCATTCGTTTGCCAACGGCAAGCGAGATACCGTCGCCGCTTTCGTCCTCGGGGTCGCGGGTGAGGATGCTTTCGGGGTGAAACTGGACGCCCAGGTGGGGGCGCTTGCGGTGGCGGACGGCCATCAGCACTTCGCGTTCGTCCGCTGTTCGGGCGGTCTCTTCGAGTGTGTCGGGAAGGTCGCCACGTTCGACGGCAAGCGAGTGGTATCGGCCGACCTGAAACGACTCGGGAAGGCCCGCAAAGAGTCCCTCACCGTCGTGAGAGACGCTCGAAGGTTTCCCGTGGACGACGTCGGGGGCGTGAACGACGGGAGCACCGTTTGCTGCACACAGCGCCTGATGGCCGAGACAGACACCCAGGATCGGATACTCGGTTTCACGAAAGAGCGGGATCGAGATGCCGGCCTCTTCGGGGGTTCCCGGCCCTGGTGAGACGACGATTCCCGTCGGATCGAGGGCACGAACCGATTCGAGGTCGACGGCATCGTTGCGTTTTACCACGATCTCGTCGGCACGTTCGCCAACGTACTGGACGAGGTTGTACGCGAAGGAATCGTAGTTGTCGATGACGAGAATTCGAGTGTTCGATGGTGGCTCAGCCACGCCGACCACCACCGGTATCGCAGCTGTCGGTACCAGTCCCGGCGCTCCCGGAATCGCCACTCGAGTCGACCCCGCCGTCGGTTTCGATTGCCATCTCGGCGCGTTCGCCGAGTGCCTCGTCGACGGCCGTAATCAGTGCTCGAGCCTTATCCAGGGTTTCGTCGTACTCACGGTAGGGATCCGAGTCGTGGACGATTCCTGCGCCAACGCGCAGGTGGTAGGTCTCTGCCTGGCACACCAGCGTCCGGATGACGATATTGAGCGTCGCCCGGCCGTCGAACCCAAAGATGCCAACGCTGCCCGTATACGGCCCGCGGCGGGTGGCCTCGAGTTCGTCGATGATCTCCATCGTTCGTGGTTTCGGTGCGCCGGTGATCGTCCCGCCGGGAAAGACGGCGGCGATGGCGTCGGCGAGACTCGCCTCGGGTCTGAGTTCGCCGGTGACATTCGAGACCAGATGCATCACTTCCGAGTACCGATCGATTCGCCGGTACTCGTCGACGTCGACCGACCCGTAGGTACAGACTTTTCCGAGATCGTTTCGTTCCAAGTCGACTAACATTGCGTGTTCGGCGCGTTCTTTCTCATCGGCGCGGAGATCAGCTTCGAGGGCGTCGTCTTCGGCCGGCGTCTCCCCGCGTGGCCGGGTGCCCGCGATCGGTTCCGTTCGGACGAATCGGCCGTTGCGCTCGAGTAAGAGTTCCGGGCTTGCACTCACCAGATCGGCACTTCGAAACTCGAGTAGACAGGAGTAGGGTGCTGGATTGACCCGTCTGAGCGCGTCGTAGGCGGCAACGGGGTGGACTGCAGCGGGCGCGGCGAGTCGCTGTGAGATGTTCGTCTGGAAGGTGTCGCCGTCGTGGACGGACGCTTTGACCTGACGAACTCGCTCGGCGAAGGCCTCCCGACCACAGTCGCTTTCGAAGGTGGCTTCCGGACGCGAGAGAGGTGCCCGTTCGGCCATCGGCTCGCCATCTATGATCGCCCTCGCAAGCTCGAGCGCGCGGGTTCGCCCGCGGTCGTAGGCGGCATCGATCTCCGCCATTTCGGCGTCGACACCGAGACGCGGACAGGCCGTAATCCGCAACGTTACGGGTTCGTCTTCGATCGGCGCTTCCCAGGCGACGAGTCGGTCGTAGACACAGACCTCGAGATGGGCAAGCCCGCGATCGTCGACCGCATCGGAGGGGAGTTCCTCGAGTTCGCGGGCGAGGTCATATGAGAGCCAGCCGATCGCCCCACAGGGATACGGCACCGAACACTTGCCGCGGACGAGGTCGGTGCCGGAAAAGAGTCCCTCGAGGGCGGCGAGCGTTGGCGAGTTCCCCTCGTCGACGGCCTCAGCGTCGCTGGAGACGGTGAGTCGATCGACTGGATCGACGCCGAAATAGCCCCAGCCGGGTTGGCCGCCGGTGGTCTCGAGAAAGGCACCATCGCTTGTGTCCCGAACGCGTCGGTAAGCGACGAACGGATCGTCGACGGTAACACGAACTTCGACTGGGGTTCGAATCGATTTCGGGACATCGTCGAGTCGACCATCGTCAGTGCCCCAGTCGAGAGCGTCCGTGACGGCTCGTCGGAACGAATCGGCCGTCGTTTCCACGCGCGGCTCACGCATGTCTCCCAGAAGGGGTCGGGGGGCTAATCGTTTTGCGGTTTCGACACCGTTACCGAACGCTGGCTCGGTCGATCCAGCCCTGAATTCGTTTCGCCGAGATATCGGTCCGTTCGGACAGTTCCTCAGCATCCCCGCCGGCGAGGTCGGAGACGGTCTCGACACCGGCATCGGCCAGTCGGTCGGCGTAGGCGGGTCCGATTCCCTTGATAACGGTGACGGGCTCGCCCTCATCCGAATCGTCGGACGCTGGCTCCTCCTCCGACGTTGCCGTCTCGTCGGTCTCGAGTGACGCGTCCGGTTCGGCCTCTTCGATGGGTGATTCGGATTTCGGCTCGGTCGGTGTGGCGTTTGCTTCCGTCGGTCCCGTCGCCTCAGCCGGTTCGGCGGCTCCCTCGGAATCGTCAGTCGCGTCCACCATCGAGTCGGTCGACGCCGACGCCGTTGTCTCGGCTGCGGCGGCTTCTTCGGCACTCGACTCGTCTGCCGAGCGCTCGCGTTCGACCGTGACACTGACGTCTCGTGTCTCCCCGTCCTGCGAGCCCCCGTCTTCGAGTCCCAACAATGACTTCAACTTCTGCAGGATTGCCATTGATCCGATATTGTCGGTACCGGCACTTAAATTGGGTTGCTGAGGATTGTTTCATGCCGATGGCCGACGTCTCTTATTGGCGATCACCGGCCCGGAGAGAGCGACCACCGGTAGACAAAGACAGCCATCAGCATCGGTCGCCCAAACGCGGGACTATAATCGCGACCGGAGTGCGTCGTTCATCTCCGCCACCGGGGCGTCCTGGCCCGTCCAGCGTTCGAATGCCTCGACACCCTGATAAAGCAACATCCACGCGCCGTCGACCGTCCGCGCACCCACGGCATCTGCGTCTTTTAACAGCCGCGTCTCGAGTGGCCGATAGACCGCATCCAGCACGGCGAGGCCGCCAT
>LKMM01000157.1 GCA_001563885.1 Natrialbaceae archaeon B1-Br10_E2g27 | reverse complement strand
GCGTCGACCCGCTCGAGTGTCCACCCCTCTATGAGCACGTCGATCCAACGGCGCTCAACCGGCTCTTTGACGGGCGACCAACGACCGATGGCCAGATCACCCTCGAGTACGCCGGCTACTCCGTCATAGTCGACAGCAAAGGCGATATTGAACTGACGGACAACGACGATTGATCGTTACTGATACGCTCACGGCTCCGCCGTTTGGCACCTCGAGGAACTCCTTTTGCTCGTTCCTCGTACGCCAGGACTGGGATTTGAACCCAGAATCCCAAAGGGAACACGCTTTCCAGGCGTGCGCCTTACCGTTCGGCCATCCTGGCTCGAGTGAACGTAGCCGCGTCGGTCGTTTAACTCTTACTTTTACCGTCGCCCTCATCAGGCCGACGCGCTATCGCCCGGCGGGCCGCCCACACGGCGATGCGGTGCTCTATGAGATAGGCGCTGCCAGCCGTCGCCGCCCCGACGACGACCGCGACGGCCGCGCCTTGCCCGATCGTCACGAGCGGTGAGACAACCAGCGCATAGCCCTGGATGAGCACCAGAAAGGTCATGAAGCCAACACCACCCCACAGCAGCGCGGATTTGCCCCGGCGTGTGTGTGGCAACAGTCGGGTAACGCGTCCGGACACGTCACTTGAGGGTGGCGATTGCCTCGATTTCGACGCCGACGCCTTTGGGGAGGGCGGCGACTTCGACAGCACTTCTGGCCGGCGGTTGGTCGTCGAAGTAGTTCGCATACGCCTCGTTCATCTCCTCGAAGTCGTCGATATCGTCGAGAAAGACGGTTACCTTCAGGATGTCAGCGGCGGTCGCGTCCGCTTCGTCGAGGACGGCATCGAGATTATACAGCGCCTGCTCTGTCTGACGGTCGATCGGTTCGTCGGCGAGCAGTTCGCCCTCGGTCGTCAGCGGAATCTGGCCGGCAGTGAACAACAGCGAGCCGTTGGTGGTTGCCTGACTGTATGCGCCGACGGCCGCAGGTGCGTCATCGGTTTCAATGATGCGTTTCATATGCTACTACTTCTCCTCCGGTCAGTTAAACACAACCAAACTGAACGCAACGTGGCCGACCACACCGTTTGTTCTACCGTCATCTCAGACCAATACATACTTACTCTTACTATTAGAAATTAATAGCGATGTCAGTCCTCTCGACCGAAGACGAAGGGAAGTTTCTGATGGACATTCGGGGAGAACAGATCGGTATCGTTACCGAAATCGATCCGATCGAACAGGTTGCATACGTCGATCCCGAGCCCAGCCTCACCAACGCCTGGATCCAGAGTCTCGGGCGAGGGTCCGCCGGTGAGGACGACCTCGAAGTTCCGGCTGAAAATATCGAAACGATCACCGACTCGGAAGTCAGAGTCGACGCCGATCTCAGCAGCGAAGCCTGATATAGGCCGTTTTACTTCGTTACGGTGATCGTTCCGCGGTGGACGGCGACCACCGGTACCACGGCACAACGATCACTGATCGATCAGACTAATACGTCGACCTCATAGCCCGCCTCCCGAAGCGCCTCGAGGAACGCATCGACGTGGTCTGGGCCACGCATCTCGAGTTCGATCTCGACTTCGGTGTCGCTCATCTCGACCTCACGCGAGGTTCGGTCGTGGTAGATCGCGTAGATGTTCGCCCGGTGGTCGGTGAAGATCTCGAGCAGTTCCTCGAGCGAGCCGGGTCTGTCCTTGAGCACGGTCCTGATTTTCAGGTAGCGACCAGTTTCGACCAACCCGCGGACCACGACGGTCGTGAGCGTGTTGAGATCGATGTTCCCCCCACAGAGTGCGGGGACGATCGTCTCGCCGTCGTCGTACTCGAAGGCCTCGAACAGCACTGCCGCCAGCGCAACTGCACCCGCGCCTTCGACCAGCGTCTTCGACCGCTCCAAGAGGTAGACGATCGTTACCGCAATTTCGGGATCGGAGACGGTGACGACCTCGTCGACGTGTTCTTGGATGTGTTCGAACGTCCGTTCGCCGATACTGCGGGTGGCGATCCCGTCGGCGATCGTATCGACGCCGTCGAGTGAGACGCGCTTGCCCTTTTCGAGCGATTTCGCCGCACTCGAGGCTCCCTCGGCTTGCACTCCGATTACCCGTGTTTCCGGAGACTGGGCTTTAATCGCCGTTGCGATTCCGCTGATGAGGCCGCCCCCACCGATCGGGACGACGACGGTGTCGACCTCCGGGCAGTCCTCGATAATCTCGAGGCCGATCGTTCCCTGGCCGGCCATCACCATCTCGTCGTCGAAGGCATGAACGTAGGTTCGGCCCTCCTCGCGTTCGATCTCGTGGGCTCGTTCTGCCGCCTCGGCGTAATCGGCTCCAGCGAGGACGACCTCTGCCCCGTAACTCTCCGTGGCCTTTACCTTCGCGATTGGGGCGTATTCTGGCATGACGATTTTCGCGTCGACGCCCGATCGTGTGGCGGCGAGTGCGACCCCCTGGGCGTGATTGCCCGCACTTGCGGTCACGACGCCGGCTTCTTTCTGGTCTGGCGAAAGCGTCGCGATCCGATTTGTCGCCCCACGAATCTTGAACGCGCCCGTCCGCTGGAAGTTCTCTAGCTTGAGGTAGACCTCAGCCCCCGTCATCGCCGAATACGTATAGGAGTGCTCGAGAGGTGTCCGTTTGGCCGTTTCCTGCACCCGTTTACGGGCCTCGAGAATATCCGATAGGTCGAGCATATCCCCTTATTGGGGTCGCCAGGTATATACGAAACTGGTCTTCCTACTCGTCTCACTTTAGCGAGCCGGCCATCCGTTGATAGGCGGACTTGGCGAGGCGCATCTCGAGGCCTTCGGATTCGACGACGTAATACGGTTTGAGTTCGCCGTTGAATTTGCCCTTATATTCACAGAGACGTTCGGTGTTGGCTCCAACCAGATCGTATCCCGTAACCGACTCGAGAGCCGGATCGGTGACGATGTCCTCGAGGATGGTCCGATGAAGCAGGTTGTTGACGCTGACGTGATCGTAGGAGGCGGTGACACCACCCTGCCAGTAGTAGGCCAAGTCGGCAGAAAAGAGCGTTATAACGCCGCTTTGATATGTTCCATCGGGCGCTCTGGCGACGTATACACGCCAGCGCTCATCGTCGAGTGTCGAGAGCAGATCCCGCAAGAACGGCTTCGACATCGGTGGCTCCTCGTCGTACTGGGCGTACTGGGAAACGACGTCGTCGTAGATCCCCAAGGCGGCGTCGATACCTTCCTGACGGATCTCGAGATCGACGTCCTCGAGTCGGCGCATCTCGTTTCGCAGGCTCTTGCTGAATCCTGCCATCGCCTCTTCGATGTCGGTACAACCCTCGAGGTCGACGACGTAGGTAAACTCGGGTTCGACGGAGAGGTCGTTCCAGCGGTAGGGTCGTGGGTCGCCGTAGCCGACGGGACAGGTCATCCGAAACAGCGTCGAGCGGCGTTCGGCCTCGAGATCCGCCAGTACGCCGGCGGCGAGTTCGCTGTTGATCCGTTCCCATTTGCGTTGTTTTGGGCTGTTGGGGTTGATCAGCGGGCCGAGTCGTGGCACCCCCATCGAGAGCGGTGGCGAGACGATCGTTCGGCCAACAGCCTTTCGGTCGACGAACACGGGCAACAGGCCGACCGTCTGCTGGCCCTTAAACGCCCCATAAAGCCGTAACTCGGCATCGCTGTGTGCATCGAGGACGGCCAGCGCATCGGGATCATGAAATACCTCGAAGCCGCGTTTCGGAAGGCAATCATCCCACTTCTCGAGTTCGAGTCGGTCGATTTCCATACACAAAGGCTTGCGGCGTCGGTCGGTTTGTTATCACGTCGTTACCCGGTCAAATCACATCCATACCGGCCGACTCGAGTGTTGCCGGTCGAACCGATAGATGAGTGCTGCCGGGGAGGATAACCGTTAACTCACCAGCACACACAGCTTTTGGCATGACTCGAGGTGACTGCTGTGGGTAAGATTGGGTCGCTCGTTCAACTGGGGATCCTCCTGGGAGTGACCGCCTTTTTCGCGGCGATTGGCGTCGCCCTGTTCGTCGTCTATCCGGAGACGGTGACGGATCTTTTCGGTGTACTCGTTGCACTCACCGTGGTCGGTATCGGCGTGAAAATCGGTGGCAACCTCTCGAGTTCGATCGTTCCCGGCTACGACGTCGCCGAGGTCGCAGTCGAAGGGCCGATTACCCGCGACGGTGGAGGTGGACCGCTGCCACAGAGTCCACGGTCGACGCCGGCCGACGACATCGTCGAACAGATCGACCGGGCAGACGAAGACGACAACGTCGATGCCCTACTTGTGAAACTCAACACGCCCGGTGGCGAGGTCGTCCCGAGTGACGATATCCGACTCGCCGCCGAACGCTTCGACGGGCCGACTGTTGCCTACACGACCGACGTCTGTGCAAGCGGTGGCTACTGGATTGCAAGTGGCTGTGACGAACTCTGGGCGCGTGAGGGGTCGATCGTCGGCTCGATCGGCGTCATCGGCTCGCGGGTCAACGCAAGCGGCCTCGCCGAGAAGATGGGTCTCTCGTATGAACGGTTTGCCGCTGGCGAGTACAAAGACGCCGGTACCCCGCTTCGGGAACTCGAGGAGGACGAACGCGAGTACCTCCAGGGGTTGATCGACGGCTACTACGAGACGTTCGTCGACCGGGTGAGCGAGGGTCGGAATCTCGAACCCGAGTTCGTCCGGGACACCGAAGCCCGGATCTACCTCGGCGAGCAAGCCGACGAGATGGGCCTGGTCGATCATCTCGGCACCCGCCGTGAACTCGAGGACGAACTCGCCGATCGACTCGACCGTGAAGACGTTTCTGTGACCGAGTTCGAACCCGACCGACCGCTGATGGCCCGTGTCGGAACCGGAGCACAGCGAGTTGCCTATGCCTTCGGAGCCGGAATCGCAGCCGTCGTCGGCGACCGCCAGTTCCGACTCCGAAGCTGAGTGAGCCGGCGGGCCAGCGTCGAACCGTCCCGAACGAGTAAGTGGTTTTATCGTTACCCAGCAAGGAACGCATACCGTGACAACGCTGGTCATCTGTCTCGACCGGACCGACGACGTCGGTCGAGTGACCGGACTCCGGTCGCCGATCGTCGGCTGGGAGGCAGTTCGTGCGCTCGTAACCGATATCGGCCTCGCTGATCCGGAGGATTCGGGCGTCAACACGCTCCTCGAGGGCCTGCGCGTCGCCCAAGATTTACGCGACGACGACGAGGAGGCGATCGTTGCCGTCATCTCCGGGGACCGTGAGTCGATGGTATCGGCCGATCGGGCGGTCGCCCGCCAGCTAGACGACCTCATTGCCGAATACGGCCCCGATTCTGCCGTTGTCGTCGTCGACAGCGCCGAGGATGAGCGACTGGTGCCGATCGTCGAGAGCCGGGTGCAGGTCGACTCGGTCGACCGCGTCGTCGTCCGACAGGCACGGGATATCGAGTCGACGTACTACCTGCTCAAACAGTTTCTCGCCGACGAAGAGCTCAGACAGACGGTGCTCGTCCCGCTCGGGTTGACTTTCCTCGTCTTTCCCGTCCTGGCGATGCAGTTTGGCACCGCCGAGGGAGCCGCCGCGATCACGACCGTCATCGGCGTCTTCTTGCTCTACAAGGGCTTTAACATCGACGAGATCATGACCGGCGTCAGCCATCAGGTCCGGGAGGCGCTTTACTCCGGGCAGGTCTCGGTCGTCACCTACGTCGTCGCCGCCGGACTGACACTCGTGGGGCTGTTCGCCGGCGGCCTCGGCGTCTCGAGTCTCGAGGATCCACCGGGAGTCGTGATCCCGGCGATGCAGTTTGCCTTCGATGCCGTTCCGTGGCTCGCGATGGCAGCCGTGACTGCGAGTGCGGGCCGGTTGCTCGATGAGGTGATCAGCGAAAAACCGCTCCGTCGGTCGTATCTCAACCTGCCGTTTATCGTTCTCGCCGTTGGGCTGGTGGTTCGGGGCTTTTCGGCGTACTTTCTCGAACAGCAGGGTGTGATCGGGTCGTTTGCCGTTCCCGCGATCGAACTGGGCGTGCTCTCGGTCGACAGTTTCGAACTCGCCTCGGGTGAACGGTTGGTCCTGTTCGTCCTCACCGCCATCGTAATCAGCCTCCTCGGAGCCCGTATCGCCGCCTCGTTCGCGACGCCGACCGAAGACGACCCCGACGCCGACGGCGCAATCGGGGATGTCGACACCCCTCCCTCGGAGGTCACCGACGGCGGCCCCGTCGCCCCGGAGGACGCACCGCCAGCACCCAGTTCGGACCCAGGCGAGGACTCGAGTCGCTAACAGCTCGAACGTCACGCATTTAGCGCACTCGCCCTACTGTCCGGTATGAGCGACGCAGACGGCGCGTGGGTGAGCCTCTTTTCGGGCGGGAAAGACTCTTCGTGGGCGCTATACCGGGCGCTCGAGTCCGGCCTCGACGTCCGCCGACTCGTCACCGTCCACCCGAGTGAGGACTCGTATATGTACCACGTCCCCGCGACGGATCTCACCGC
>LKMM01000156.1 GCA_001563885.1 Natrialbaceae archaeon B1-Br10_E2g27 | reverse complement strand
GACTCCCGGGAGTCCAGAAACTGTCCAAGGAAAACTGCATCACGGAAATACGGCACCAATAGAGAAATGAACACGTCCGGGAAACTCCGTACCGCTGTCGTGGTACTGCTCGTCGTCTCGAGTATCGCCGGTGGCGGGGTTGGGACGGGTGCTATCCTGACCGATTCGGCACAGTCCGACGGCGAATTTGCAACCGCTTCAAGCTACGACGAGACTGTTTCAACGCTCGAGTCGGCGGAGGAAGATGACGACGATGCAGAACAAGACGACGAGGACGAAGAATCAGCTGAGGAGGCAGACGACGAGGACGACGAAGAGTCAGCCGATGAGGCAGACGAGGAAAATAACTCGGATACAGAGGATACGTAGCCGTCGTCGTCAGCTACTAACGAACCGACCGAGCGGTACAAATGCATTTGACCTCCTCCACGCCCTGAAGGACGTGGAATCCGGCCATCGGATTTCCGCCGAGCGTGGCGTTTGAGGTTCCAACCCGCACTCAAGGGGAACCGGCAGCATACCGGTGAAACTCTCGTTTTCTCCCCTGTGTAGGGCTGTGGCCCGGTCAATGAGGCCCCATCGGAATCCGTGTCATCGCCATGCGAACCACCGCTGGCTCGCCGCCCCTTGTGGTTCGGGGCCGGCATCTCACCGATTCCGTAGCACTTCATGCTACACAGGGCCACACAAAAACGCTTACGGTGGGAAATCCAACACGTATCCTCCGGGTTTGTGACCGAGTTGTCCGCTCGACCCCCGCCTGTTCGCTCCTCGGTTCCGACAGACCGTCGGAACACTCGTCACTCACGGGAAGGCGGGGGTATGCGCTCGTATCTCTATCAGAAAATCCCGTCTGCAAACCGCTCGAGGGCATCTTCCGGGACTTCGTTTTCTATGCTGACGATGACGTGGTCGACACCGTACGCTTCGAGCCGACGGAAGTAGTCTTGAAACCACTCGAGGCCGGCCCGATAGCCGAGATGTAGCGGTTCGGGGTCGGCCGTTGGATCGTCTGCGAACGCGACACGGATGGCAATCGAGAACGGTTTCTCACCAGCCATTGCCCGCCAGTCGTCGATGTAGCTTTCGAGGGTTGGCTCCGGGAGGTGATAGAAGAGCCAGCCATCGCCGTGGTCGGCGATCCACTCGCGAGATTGGCGGGCGTTGCCCGTCGGGACCAGTGGAATCGTCGCTGTGGTCGGCGATGGGACGACCTCGAGATCGCCCTCGAGACGGCCCCACTCACCCTCGAGTTCGGGATACTCTTCGCGCCAGATCGTCCGAAGGGTGTCGACGGCCTCCCTGAATCGGTCGCCGCGTGTCTCGCGTTCGACGCCGAAGGCGGGAAACTCGGGGTCGCGGTCGCCGGTGGCGACGCCCATGACGAGTCGACCGTCGGAAAGTTGATCGACCGTAGCCGCCGATTTCGCGACGTGTACGGGGTGGCGAAGCGTGAGGATGACACTCGCAGTTCCAAGCGCTATCTCGTCGGTATGGGAAGCGACATACGAAAGCCACGGCCAAGTGTCGAACGTCTGGCCGGCGTCGCCGAATTTTGGCCAGAACGTTGGCACGTCACGGGCCCACAGTCCCTCAAAGCCGAGTGTTTCGGCTCGAGTGGCGAGTTGACACTCACGTTCGACGTCGGGTACGGATCGGTTCGCGCCGGTCAACGGAAATCCCAGCCCGTACGTGAGTCCATCACCGTCGAACAGCCGTCGATAGCCTGCGTTTTCGTATCCACCAGTCGGCATTAGTTGGGGTATCGACTCGGAGGGTAACGGTCTGTCGGTAGTCGTATGCAGTTCAGGCGTGAGGAACTGCTAAGGAAATGATATGGATACAACAAATAAAACGGAAGTCTCGAGCGCGCCGGATCAGTCGTCGGCGCTTGCTGTGGTGCCGTCTTCGGCCTGGGCTTTGGTCCAGGCGAGTTTGCCGCCGGCTGCGAGGATGTCACGTTCGCGTTCGGAGGCATCGAGCGTCGCGGTGAACTCCTCGTCGCCGACGCGGACGGTAAACTCTTCTTGACCGCTGGTGACGGCCTCATAGACGTCGTCGACGATCTCGACATCGTCACCCTGGTCGATCGAGCCATAGGTCTCCTCGTCGATCGTCAGCGGGATGATACCGAAGTTAAAGAGGTTCGCACGATGGATGCGAGCGAAACTCTGGGCGAGGACGGCTTCGATGCCCAGATACATCGGACACATCGCGGCGTGTTCGCGCGAAGAGCCCTGGCCGTAGTTTTCGCCAGCGACGAGGACGCCGCCGTCTGCTTCCTGGGCGCGTTCGGCGAACGTATCGTCGACACGAGAGAGGGTAAACTGTGAAAGCTTCTCGATGTTCGACCGGTACATCAGGATGTCCTGGGTCGCCGGGATGATGTGGTCGGTCGTGATGTTGTCTTCCATCTTCAACAGCGCCTCGCCGGCGATGTCGCTTTCAATTCCATCACGGATCGGCACGTCGCCGATGTTCGGGCCCTTGATGAGTTCGTCATCAACGGCCTCCTCGGGCGTGATGAGGTCGACTTTCGAGGCGTCGTACTCCTCGGGGAGTTCGATGCCAGGAGCCTCAAGCCCTTCTTCATCGGCCAGATCGCGCGGGTCGATGATCTCGCCGGCGATCGCCGCGGCGGCGGCGACCTCGGGCGAACAGAGGTAGACGTTGTCGTCTTCGATACCCGAACGACCCTCGAAGTTGCGGTTGAAGGTTCGAAGCGAGACCGAATCGGAAGCGGGGACGTGCCCGATTCCGATACAGGCCCCACAGGTAGCCTCCGAGAAGTTGACGCCGGCAGCCATCATTTCGGCCACCCAGCCCTGCCGAGCGAGGATCTCACTGGCCTGTTTCGAGCCGGGCGCGACGATCATCTCGGTTTTCGTATCGACCGTCTGGTCCTCGAGCATCTTTGCGGCGGGGAGGATGTCCTCGTAGGCACCGTTCGTACAGGAGCCAACGATGACCTGATCGACCGACTCGCCGGCAACTTCTCGCACCGGCACGACCTTATCAGGCATCGACGGCTGAGCGATCAGCGGCTCGAGTTCCGAGAGGTCGACGACGATTTCGTCGTCGTATTCGGCGTCGTCGTCGGGCTGGAGTTCGACGTATTCGTCGGCGCGGCCAACGCGCTCGAGATAGTCTTCGGTCTGTTCGTCGGTCGGGAACAGCGACGAAGTCGCACCGAGTTCGGTGCCCATGTTGGTGATGGTCATCCGCTCGGGAGCGGTGAGCGTCTCAACGCCCGGGCCCGTATACTCTAAGATCTTGCCGACGCCGCCTTTGACGCTGAGTCGACGCAGCATCTCTAAGATGATGTCTTTTGCCGTTGCCCACTCGGGGAGTTCGCCCTCGAGGCGGACGTTGACAACTTCGGGCATCTCGATGTAGTAGGGAGCTCCACCCATCGCGACGGTAACGTCGATTCCGCCGGCACCGATCGCAAGCTGGCCGAGTCCGCCAGGCGTTGGCGTGTGGCTGTCCGAACCAAGCAGCGTCTTGCCGGGGGCAGCGAAGTTCTCGCGGTGGACGTTGTGACAGATACCGTTGCCCGGGCGTGAGAAATACGCTCCATAGGTTCCGGCTGCAGAGCGGAGGAAGCGGTGGTCGTCCGTGTTCTTAAAGTCGAACTGGTAGGTCTGGTGATCACAGTACTGGGCGGCGATTTCGGTCTGGACTTCGTCCAGTTCCATCGCCTCGAACTGAAGCCAGACCATCGTCCCGGTCGTGTCCTGGGTCAGTACTTGATCGATCTCGATCCCGATTTCTTCTCCGGTCTCGAGTGTCCCCTCGACGAGGTGGTCGTCGAGAATCTTCTCGGTGAGAGTCTGTCCCATAGCACCCAGAACTCTGCTTCCCGGCCTGATAAATCCAGCGTGTTTCTATCAGGGTTGTTCACGGAAATTATCCGCTGTAGGCAGTCAGATCGCAAGGTTTGCCGTAGCATAGAGGACGTGATTTGGCTCGCCCGTTCGCAGTGGCCGCCGCCACGAACTCAAACGACGGGGACCCCGACAACGATACGCTTTTTTTGGCTCCGTTTCGACTCCGTCGTATGTTCCGTTCCGGTGCGTTTGTCGCCGACTGCGTCTCGCCGACGACCGACGAGCAAGTACAACCAAACGGCGTCGATCTCACTCTCGACGTTGTCTTCGAACAACTCGAACCGGGCCGGATCGGTCACGACGACAAAGAGATCGGCGAACGAATCGCCCGCCCGCTCGAGGAACTCGAAGAGAAAGCGCCCGACACCTACTACCTCCCGAAAGGTGCCTACGTTGCCCGCTACGGCGAGCGAATCCGCATTCCCGAGGGTCACGTCGGCTTCGTCTACCCGCGATCGTCGCTGATGCGAAACGCCTGTATGCTCAACACGGCCGTCTGGGACGCCGGCTACGAGGGCCGCGGCGAAGGGCTGTTGCAGGTCCATCACGACGTCGAACTCGTCCGCGGCGCTCGAATCGCACAACTCGTCCTTGCGAAAGGCGACCACGAAGACGTCTACGACGGTACCTATCAGGGCGAAAACCTCGAGTGACATCGGGGGCTGTGTGACGATTCTCACCTCCGGCTCTGCGGTCGGCGGATGCGCGCAGGCCGATCAAAACGGCGATTGGACATCCGGCCCCTCGTCTGTCCCCTCCGGCCGACGGAGTCCAAACTGGAGGCCGTACTCCTCTAGGCCACCGGCCATGCTCTCGACGGTCGCGTCGGCGCTGCCCTCGTAGGATCCGATCAGATTCGCCGCCTGAATGCTGGCTTTCCCATGTGGACAGACCGTCACGATTCGCTCGGCATCCTCGAACTCCTCGATGCGTTGGGTGAGTTCGTGAAACGGCACGTTCTCGCTTTCTGGAATGTGACTCTGCCTGAACTGCCGTTCGTCCCGAATGTCGACGATCCGAACGTCTGCGTCGTCCTCGAGCAGGTCCTTTACTTCCGCTGGCGTGATTTCGCCATCCATCACCCACGCGTTCGAACGCCGAAAGAATAAGGCCACGGGTCGGACTCGAACTGTCGGTACTATCAAAATCCGTCCAGCCGCGTCTGTCCGCTCTCGCCGTCGGCAACGCCAGCGAGATCGGCCGCCTGGACAATCGTCTCCTCGAACGTCGTCGACTGACTTCGGTCGTACAGCGTCGCCGCCGGATGGAGACAGATCAACACTCGCAGGGGCGTTCCATCGACACGAATATCCTCGAGCGTACCAGCCTCGTTCGTGACCGCGACCGACCGCCCCAGTAGGTGCTCGCTTGGCACCTTCCCGAGGGTGACGATGACCGCTGGGTCGAGGGCAGCGAGTTCGGCCTCGAGATAGCCCCGACAGCTCTCGAGTTCGTCCTTTGTTGGGTCCCGATTGTCGGGCGGACGACAGCGAACGCAGTTTGTGATCCGGACGTCTTCGCGGGCAATGCCAACATCCCGGAGCGCATCGTCTAAGACGGTGCCACTACGGCCGACGAAGGGTTCGCCCTGAGAGTCTTCCTGTGCGCCCGGCCCCTCGCCGACAAAGACCAGGTCGGCGTCGTCGGGACCAGTGCCGTTGACGATCCGACTGCGGGAGTCAACGAGTGCCGGACAACGCGTACACTCGGTGATACACAACTCATCCATCTCGCTCATGGGATTGCCTACGGGGGTCGCTTACTACCGTTTTCGGGTTCTGCCCGCCGGTTCGAGACTCGAGTCGAAAACGACGCTACGACAGCTCCTCGACGTACGAATCTGCCGCCCTGGAAGCGAGACGGGCAACCCGGATCGGTTCCGGTCGGCCACCGGTTGGCGTAAACCCACGGACTACGGTCGCGGCTTCCTCGCGATCACAACCGAGGGAGCGAACGTACACCGTCTCGTCGTTGACCGACAGCCTGTGGCGTTCGGGCAGCGACCGGTAGACCTCCAGACGACCGTCGAGGTCGGCCCCCGAAAACGCCTCCCGAAGACCATCCTCGAGACCAGCACTCGCCTCGAAGGTGACGGCGATCAGCGGCCGGTCGGCGGCCGCCTGAATCTGTGAGAGATCCAGCAGGTTGTACCAGGCCGGGGCGATGGCCCCGACCAGCAGATACTGGACGTCCGGGCGAGCACACCGCTCGAGGAGCGCAAGGACTGCATCAGTTGCGTCGCTACCTCCGACCGTACAGGAGTCGTAGGCGAGGCCGTCGACGATGCCATCGGCGCGGACGACAGCACCCGCAAGCGTACTAAACCCGGCGTCGGTGCAGTATGATTCGGCGACACCGAGCGCCCGCGCCCCCGATTTCATCACTCGTCGTCGGCTTTGATATCCTGCAGTCGGTCGAGTAGCTCCTCGCTCGAGGCACCGTTTTCGAACTCGATCGTTCCCTTGTGGCTGTTCTCCCCTGACTTGACCGCATCCTCGTCGTCAAAATCAGCGTCTACATCTCGTTGTTCGGATTCGTCGTAACTACCGAATCCCATACAGGTAGCTATACGGGCGGGACGGTGAAAAAATTCGTGGTCGT
>LKMM01000155.1 GCA_001563885.1 Natrialbaceae archaeon B1-Br10_E2g27 | reverse complement strand
TTCGTCGACGAGCAGGGCGTCGACGAGGCCCTCGAGTACGACGACCACGAGGACGACGCCACCCACTTCGTCGCATACGACGGCGAGCAGCCAGTCGGTGCGGCGCGAGTTCGCTCGCCCGAACCAGGCGTGGGGAAAGCCGAGCGAGTCGCCGTCTTGGGCTCTCATCGTGGCCTGGGTATCGGTCGTGAGTTGATGCATACACTCGAGGCCGAGGCCGAATCGATGGGCGTAGAGACGATCGTCCTTCACTCTCAGACACAGGCGGCCGAGTTCTACGAGCGGCTGGGCTATGAGCGGGTAAGCGACGTGTTCGAGGAGGCGAGCATTCCGCACGTCAGAATGGAAAAATCGCTCGAGTAGTCCCTTTGGTAACCCTTAGCGTTCGCGAACGTATTTGACCGCGAGGCCGACGATCGCGAGTGCCATCGCCGCCGCGAAGGCGACGACGAACGCCGAGGTAGGTTCGGTGACGGTCTCGAGTTCTTCTGCGACGAACTCGCCGGCGAGGACGGTGGCGACGACGAACAGAACGATGCCGCCGACGTTCGCGGCGAGCGGGTTCGTCTCGGGGACGACCTCGGGGTCGTTCAGGAGATAGAGGATCACGGCGAGTGCAAAGGGCGTCCCGACGAGGCCGAACGCGAGGACGAGCACGAGCACCTGGAAGAAGGCCGCACCAAGGAATGCGCCGACGGCAGAGAGGAGGGCAACGGCGACGATCGCACCACGGTAGCGGGGATCATCGACCGATTGGTCCCAGCCGAGTTTGTCGGCGAGCAGGTACGGTGGGACGATGGTGTTCCCGCCGAGCGTCGAGACGGCCGCACCAAGCAAGCCGAACAGGAACAGCCACATTGCATGTTCGCCAGCGATGGGGGCGAGCGCTTCGGCGGCACCGATTTCGTCGATCGTCGCGGGATCGAGGCCGGCTTCGGGAAGGACGCTTGCTGCGACCAGAAAGACCGCGAGGCTAAAGACGCCGAAGGCGACGAGCATCGAACTCACGATGTCGAAGGTGGCGATATCGCGGTCGTCAGCGGTCCAGCCTCTGGCGCGCATGGTGTAACTTTGCATCGTCAGCAGGGTGATGTGGACCGCACCGCCGAGGACGCCCGCGGCGACGACGGCACCGCCGACACCGGGCATTTTGGGGACGAGGCCGCTCGCGGCTTCGGCGGGTTCGATCGGGACCACGGCCACCGAGGCGACGAACGCGAGGACGACCAGCGAGACGAGCACTTTTGCGCCGACCTCCGCCAGTCGGTAGCCACCGCCTGCGAGGCCGAGTGCGAGGATGACAGCCCAGGTGACACCCCAGAAACGGGCGTCGGCGAGTGCTGCGATTCCGAGGCCTGCGTTGGCGACGATGGCGGCGCTGACTTCCGCGAGTGTGAGCATGATCGCCAGTTGCGCCAGTCCCGCCGCGAGGACGACATCGATCACCAGTACCCAGGCCCAGAACGACCCCAGATGCTCTTCGACGACCGAAACGATCCCCGCCTCGGTGAGTAATCCGAGTCGCGCCGCCAGATACTGCCCAACCGTGCCGAGGACCGCCGAGAGCACGACCACCCACAACAACGTATATCCAAAACTCGCGCCCGCGACCAGCAGACTGACCATCGTCGCCGGCCCGGCTGCAATTGCCCCTGCAAGCCAGGTCGGCCCCAGTCGTCGCAGAAACGAGCCGATCCGTCTAACTCCCACTGACTGTGACTCCGTTGCCATCGCCAGTGCTTGCAACGAGTTGTATATAACTCCGTGGTATCTGCCAGTAAAAGATCAAAATTCGGACACGTTAGTCGTCGCTCGAGGCGCTGGTTCCCGACGGTTCGAAGACGGGAGCGAGTCGGCTACTCGAGACGAACGCGAGCGCGAGCAGGCCAAAGGCGAGCATAACGAGCGCAACGGGACCGGCGACGTCGCCGTAGCCGACCTCGGGATCGATGCCGATGACGGCCCCCGTGGCGAGGAAGAACGCGGCGACACCCGCAGCAGGGAGCGAGACGCTTCGTGGAAGCGCTGGTGGCTCGGTCGTGCGACCGGCGACGGCGTCGAGACTGGCGTGTCGGCCGGCGAGCGTTGTGGCGACGATTGCGCTGGCGAAGACCAGCGGCGCGAGTCGAACGAGTCCAAGTGCAGTCAGTACCGAGAGATAGGCGACTGCCAGCGTGCCGGCGAGGCGAGTTCGGTAGCCGACGAGCAAGGCGATGCCAACGGCGGTCTGGACGACGGCAAAGAGCACAACCCAGACACTCATCGCCGGCAGCACAGCGAGTTCGATGAACGCGGCCATCGGGGCGACGTGGGCTTCGGCGATCCCTTCGAACACCTCGGCCTGGGCGTCGGCGCTTGCCCACCCTGGCAGGGCGTTCGCGCCGGGTTCGGTACGGACGACGATCTCCTGGAGGAAGCGATATCCGACGAAGATTCGGAGGGCGTCTGCGGCGACCGTCGTGGGCTCACCGCCACGGGAGACGAGCCAGAAGCCGCCCGCGGTGAGGCCGGCGAAGACGGTCATCTCGAGGGCGGTGAGGTGGACGCGGGTGTCGACTACCTGCGTGATCGAAAGCAGGTAGTAGGTCCCAAGAAGGGCGAAGCCGGCTGCGAGCGCGGGATACCAGCCCTTCGGAATCGGGAGTGGGGCGTTGACCGCGCGGGTGAGACGGCCAACGGTATCCGATCGATTCCAGAGGATGCCGTCGAGACCGTAGTACCGACCCGCGTTGGCGACGAACGCGAAGGCGATCGGCACGGTAAAAAGCGGCGACGTGCGGATCATCCCGAAATGAAATACCGGCAGGAAATAGAGGATCGTCACGAGTGCAGCGGGTCGAGTCCAGAAGCCGAAGATCAAGGCGACGGCCGCGCCAACCTGTGCGAGCAGGGCAAGTGCCGTCCACAACTCGGGATAGGGAAGGACGACGGCCTCGAGAACCGCGGCGAACCAGCCGTAGGTACCGTCTTCAATCGCCCGTGTTGCGACCGATTCGACCTCGGTGCCAACGATCGTGATCGGAAGCAGCCCCGAGGCCTCGGAGCCGATTACGATCCAGTCGGTGTTCGTCCCGGTCGTCACCCACCCGAGTTTCCACCAGCCGCCGAAGGTGAGTTCGTACAGAAGCAAGAAGCCGGCGAACACCCTGGCGAAGGCAATCCACGCTCCGGATCGGTCGTCGGTCGCTGTGCTACCGCTACCGAGTGACTGTGTTAACATCAAAAGCTACAAACTTAACATATTTTATTAAATCTATCGATATAGTTGTTAGAGCGTCGCCGCGGTGAGAGGTCGGCAAGTAGCCTTGGTATCACTCCTCGAGCCAGCCCGGTTCTTCCCGAGGTGGGCTGAAGATGTCGACGCCGCGTGCGGGCACCTCGCCGCGGTTTTCAACCGCGTGGGGCTGGTCGCCTGGAATGGCATAGGAATCGCCGGGTCCACAGACGATCTGTTCACCGTCGGTCAGAAAGACGAGTTCGCCCTCGTAGACGAAGCCGGTCTGCTCGTGGGGGTGGCTGTGTTCGGTGACGACCGCACCGGGGTCGATCTCGAAGTGCTGGACGTTCATTTCCTCGCCACCCGCCATTACGGCCAGATGGACGCCCTCGAGCGCTTCGGTCGGTTCACAGTCAGAGAGTGAGATTCGTTCCATACTTTGTGGGAGGGAGTATGATGGTATAGTTTCACAGGCTTCACTTTCGGTCCGCTCGCCAAAGCTTGAATTAGGATCGGCCCCCACCTCGAGGTAGATGTACGCGATCGTTGGCTGTAGTGAGTGTTCACATCTCTGGCTTCTCGAGGGTCGCTCGGAGACGACCCAGTGTCCTCGCTGTGGCTCTCGGCGGCCCTACGAGCGCCGGCGCAAGTTTCTCGAGACTGACGATGCCGACCACGCCCGCGAGGTTCGGGCGTCGATGCTCGCAAATCGCCAGGGCGAGGGTGAGGCGTTCGCCAGCGTGGCGTCGTTTGGCGAGTTAGAGGACGATGTTGCCGACGGCGTCGTCGACGACGAGGAGTTTCTGACCGCATCGGGCCTCGACGTCGACGAACTCGAGGCAGCCGGCGAGGACGACCCGCGTGGCACCTCGAGTACGGGAAGCAAAAAAGAGATCGTCGAGCAGGCACTGGCCGACCTCGAGGCACCGACCGAAGCCGAAATCGTCGCCTATGCGGGCGAACGTGGGGTGTCAGCAGGCTACGTCGAACGCGCTCTCGAGAAACTTCTACAACGGGGTATCATTAGCGAGAGCCGTGGGCGGTACAGACGTCTCTAGTGCTTTGGCAAGCCTGAACTGATGGGTCGAACCGACACCCGCCGACTGGTTCGACCCATCAGTCGACGCTTGGCGGAGTACTAGATGGTCACAGACGCTCACCGAGGTCCAGTCGCAAACGGCAGGACTTTGCCTGGCCGGCCCGAATCCGGGGCTAATGGACGACTCCGAGGACGTACAGGGGACGGTGATCGGACTGGGAACGGTCGTCGCGCTCGGCTTGTACGTATACGGTCGGTTCGTCGCCGACACCATTCTCGGTCTCGACCCGACGATGCTGGCGATTACTGTCTTTGGAGCCACCTTTGGCGCGCTTGCACTCCTTCACGGTGCGTACGGTCGTCAGGACTTCGGGGTGGCACACGGCGTCGCCGCAGTCGGCCTGTTCTTGCTTGCGCCTGCCTCGAGTGGCCCGCGCGTTCTCGGTGGCTATCTCCTGTTGCTCGTCGGCGGTGTCTACATCGCAGTCGTGACGCTTCGAGTGCGACGCGAACAGCGGGCGACGACTGGGTAAGGCGTCACGATGGTGACGACTGATAGCCGATTCCCTCGAGTGTTGGGCCCCGCCGGTCGGAGTATTTTTCATCGTTCGCCCGTATCGATCGGTCGTGCAATCAGGCGAATGGTCCGGCGACCGGAAGGCGGTCCTCGAGCGTGACGAACACACCTGCCGGCGCTGTGGGACGACAGCCCAGGAGGCTCACGCCGGTCTCCGGTTGTATCCGATCGGCGATATCGAACTCGAGGATGGCGTCCACGAGAGCGCAGTCGTTACCGTCTGTCCTGGCTGCCATGACTCGTTGCACTCGGATCCGGATCCGGATCTCGAACCGACGCCGAAGCAACTTTTCGAGTTCGTTCGCACTGCAACCGAACGCGAGGGCGTGACGGTCTCGGCGGTTGCTGCGTTCGCATCGCTCGTCTCGGGACTTCGGGAGACTCTCGAGGGCGTCGATACGACCGATCCCGACGCGGTCGCCGATATCGCGACCGAGTACCGACAGGCTCGTCGGGAGGTGCTGTTAGCGATCGAGTCCGTCGATGCCGACCTCGAACATCTGCATGCGCTCGACTCCGACCGGCTCGAGCCCGCGGTTGCCGATGCGCTCATCGAGTTTCGCGGCACGTCGATGAAACTCCAGTCCGAACTCCGGGGTATCGTCGCCTTAGGTGAACTCGTCGTCACCGGGCTCGATCGCTGTCCCGGCTGTTTCGATCCCCTCGAGTTTTCAAACAGCCGGTGTGCAGCCTGTGGACTTTCCCAACACGATATCGACGACTGGCGCGATTCGGACGGGAGCGTCGCGTTCGGGGAGTTACACGGCGCGATCAACGAGACCTTACAGACGGCTTCGGACACGACGGAAGCGTTGACCGAACACACGACGGCGGTCGCAACGGAGTTGCGCGGAGAGACGAACTCATCCTGATACCGGGTTCGTCGGTCACGGGCCACGGCTCGGGTGTGGCTGATGGGGCCACGGCTCGAGTGTGAGCGATGGTCCCAATAGGTAGGATCCGACGGAAGGTTCATTCGTTCATACCCGAAACCCCCCGGTATGGACTGTTCGAAATACCGAACGCTTGGAGCGCTCTGGATGATCGGTCAGGGACTGCTGACCGCAGTTGTCCCACAGCTTTCCGTGCGGATACTGAAACGACTCCTCAGCAAAAACTTCGAGAACACAGCAGAACTCACTGCGAAACCAGCCTATCTCCGAGAGCTTCGGGCGCTCGGAATCGGCATGGCTGCTGCCGGCATTGCGAGTTTTGCTATGGAACGAGTCGCTTCCGACGAAGACGGGAAACCCGAAGTCGACGACGAATAACGTCTCGAGCGGCTGGCCCGTTTGCACAACATTGTTGACCAGCCCATCCACGTTCGATTTTCAAGAATTGAACCAAATAAACTAACTCATCTCCAGCTAATTGGTCAAACTGCCTCCCAAACGGGAGGATGCGTTGAGACCCACCTACCAAGTCCGTCTTTTCTACCCTTTGGCACTCAACATGTGAGGATATCAGTTTCCCACACCCAACCGTCGACTGATGAGCGAACCAACTCGATAGCGCTATTTCAGGCCTGAAAAGCCGCTCAAAGTGTCGTTGCGGCCTCGAGGGTGAGATCGATCGCACGGCCGACGTTGTTTTTGGCCTTTTCCGGGAGTTCGTCGTCTTCGGTGTCGGTGCCTTTCTGGGTTCCGGCGACGAGATTGCCGTCGACGGTACAGATCGCA
>LKMM01000154.1 GCA_001563885.1 Natrialbaceae archaeon B1-Br10_E2g27 | reverse complement strand
TAGACGGCCGGATGCTGGCATAAAGAGCGGCTAATACGCTATTGGCGTCGTCGCTACCACGCAGGCGCGAGTGCCTCGAGGAGCGCGTCGATCTCTGTGTCCGTGTTGACGGCGTGAACCGAGACCCGGATGGCCTCCGGGTACGGAAGCTCCCGGATCACAAACCCCGCACGCTCGAGTCGGTCGACCGTCTCTGCGGGTGCGTCAACGTCGATCGTGACGAGGCCGGATTCGGGCTGTGGGGGGCTGTGCAGGCGGTCGTCGGGCACCCCATCCGCGAGTCGCCCGGCGAGACGTCTCACTCTGCGTTCGATCCGTTCGAGGCCGACTGCCGAAACCGTCTCGATTGCCTCGCAGAGTGCAACGTGTGGGGCCGGGTTCGCGGTCCCGATTTCGAACCGGCGGGCACCCGGTTTGAACGCAAACTGATCGCCGGTCGGATTCTCGACACTCCGGTAGCCGACTGTCCGCGGCTCGAGGTCGTCGACGTTGCGGTCGACGTACAGAAAGCCACCGCCCCAGAGCCCGAGCAGCCACTTGTGGCCGGCGGCAGCGACGATGTCTGCCCCCCACTCGCCGACATCCATCGGCATCTGGCCCGGCACCTGGACGGCGTCGACGAGGACCAGCGTGTCGGTCTCGTGGGCGATTTCGACGAGTTCTGCCACCGGGAGTCGAGTGCCGTGGGTCCAGGTGAGCGCACTGAACGCAACGAGTCTGGCGTCGGCGACCGCCTCGGAAAACGCCTCGCGGTCGAGATAGCCGTCGGTCGTCTCGAGGACACGGACCTCGATTCCCTCACTCTCGAGACGTTGCCACGGGAGGATCCCGGCAGGATGCTCTAGGTCGGTGTGGACGACGACGTCGCCAGGCTGGAAATCGATCGCTGCGGCAGTTGTTGCAATCCCAGCTGACGTACTCTCCGTGAGCGCGATTTCGTCGGCCTTGGCCCCGACAAACGATGCAACTGCCTCGCGCGTGCGCTCGTACTCTTCGAAGGCTGCGTCGTAGGGATCAGACGCCGCGGGAGCGTCGTACTCGTGGTGGGCGATGAACGCCTGGGCAGCGTCGACGACAGATTGTGGACTCGGTCCGTGGGCACCGTAGTTCAGGTACGTCGTCTCGGCGAGCGTGGGAATATCGCCACGCAGTTCCGTCGGGGTCACTGTCGAACCAGCTCCGGTGGAATCGGTTGCATTGTCGAACAAAGGAACCGGTCCACCAATACTGTTGGGTACAGGTCACAATATTGGCATAGCGCAGTTGGCCGACTGAATCCCGTTGCTGTCGATTACCCTGTTGTCCAGGCGAGCGGGTGGCTCGGGCTATGGCTATACTTGTTGCGTAGAATTGGGGTGAGAGCACAATACTTATGTGGGGTGGCCACCAAGCCAGTATTGTATGTCAACCGAAAATCCGTCCGCTGTTGCGTTCGATTACGACTGGGAGTACTCACCCCGCGTTGGGACCCTGTTTGGCGTTTTTACCCTCGTTGCGGTGATAGGGTGGGTGATCACGGTCGCGCTTACGGCGATTCACCTGTTCGCAATACCCGCAATTCCAGCCGATGCGCCAGTCCAGGGCAGCATCGAAGTGATCACCAGTCCGTGGGCCTACGTCTTCGGCATCCCGCTTGCAACGCTGGGTGGGTTTTATTACCTGACGACGATCGGGCTTGCACTCTGGTGGTTTGACTCGCGACACCCACTGATCATCAAGATCCTGACCCCCATTACGGCAAGCGGCGTGGTCTTCTCGTCGTATTTCGTCTACCTGCAGTTGGGCGTCATCGGCGAGATCTGTCCGTTCTGTATGATGTCTGCCGCCGCGACGGTCATCCTCTTTAGCCTCGAGTTGGCCATCCTCCGAAAGAGCACTACCCCGTCGCTTTCGAGCATGGGGAGTGACCTTGGAAGCGTCGTCGGTGGAGCGAACGTCGCAAATATCGCTATCCCGGTTCTCATCGGCCTTGGAACCCTCGCTGGGTTGTTCATGGTCCCGATGCTTCCGCTTCCGGACGTCGTCCCCTTCTAATTGGCTTTCCAGTCTCTTCCGGAAGTCCTCGCCTTCTGCTCGGTTTCAGAGGTAGCCAAGCAACGTTCCGACGAGTACGACGACCCACACTCCCAGCCCGACGACCAGCAGTCCGTTTATCCTCGAGTTACGGGTGGCCCGTCTGGCGGCTCCAGCGGCGATCAGCCCGAGGGCGAACACGACGAGAAATCGCTGGACGATGACGTCGATCGGCAACACGTCGACGCCAACCAGGGCGTAATCGAGCCAGATGGCGACGGCGAGTGAGCCGGCAGCCGCGAGGGCAGCGTCGAGACGGCTCTCGAGTCCACTCGCGATAGCGTAGGTGGCGATCGGGAGGCCGATCGCAATGGCCGGATACAGCGTCGCCGCGATCATGTGGACAGTCATGAAGCCGGCAAACCGATCGAGTGCGATCCCCATGATCCGAACCCCCAGAACGATCGCGAGGATCGTCCCGGCGAGAATCAGATGGCGAGCCTCGAGCCGGGCGGTGGCTGCCTCGAGTCGCGCGCGGTCGGCAGCGTTGAGTTGGCCCTCGAGACGCTGTTGGGTGCGTTCGCGGAGGTCACCGGCTGCAACTCGCTTGCGTGGTTCGGTGTGGCCCTGTCGGTTGGCTCTGGCCGCAAGTCCAAGCCCGATGGGCAACAGTGCCATCGCGGTGAGATCGACTTTCGTCGCCCAGCCGTCGGCATCGGAGGGGCCGCTGTTGTCGAGGAAAATTCGCTGGACGTCTTCCTCGACAGTGACGCCAGGGATCGCCATCAGGTCGGCCTCGAGTCGGGACTGGGCGGCTTCGACGCCGTCGACGCGGTGTCGGAGGGTAAACCAGTCGAAATGTTCGGAGTGTGTTTGCATGACGACCCACTCGTCGTCGGGGTTCGGGCTCTCGTAGGCACGAATGTGATACCGGTAGCCGTAGTACTCGCCGTCCTCGAGCTGGAGCGTCTCTGTCGTCCAGGTGGCTTCCTCGCCGGGTCCGGGGTCGATGTAGGCATAGCGCGTTGTTCCGTCAGCGTCGGACCACGGGATATCGGTCGGCTGGATGGGACGGAGGTCATCAAGCGTCGTATTCACCTCATCGGGATCGACGCCGGGGTCCATCTCCGTAGTCTCGTTGCCGGTGAGCAAGGCGTCGGTATCGAAGTGGTCGTGATCTGTCTCTTCCCAGTCGCCATCGCCGTGTTCGGCCAGTAACGTGACGATTTCGTCGGGTTCGCCGCGGACGATCACGTTCAGTGGGCTACGATTTTCGTGTGTCTCACGGGCGTTGAGATACGGCCAGAAGCCGCTGTCGCTGCCCTCGAGGGAGACGATCGTCGGCTCGGGGCCATCGTCTTCTTCCGGTGTGATCTCGTCTGTCGACGGCGAAAACAGCAGCGACGGCCCGCCGACAAACAGCACTGCAACCACCAGAAGGATGAGACCGACAACGAGTGATCGGCGCATTCGTTCTGTCGTTTTGATCGCTCCTTCATCAATCTATCCACGAGATACGTGTTGGGTGTCTAAGATGGTGTCTGCAGCGTCGAATCCGGTATGCTGATCGAGCGGTCTAGGCGTCCGGACCGACAGTCATCACCGGTACCGGCGCGGTTCGGACGACACGCTGGGAGACGCTGCCGACGACGTTGTTCTGGTAGTCATCGCCGCTTGTCCCCATGACGATCAGATCGACATCCTGGTCGGTCGCATAATCGACGATGCACTCGGCCGGACTGCCAGTTTCGATGGCCGTCTGGACATCGAGACCGACGTCTGTACCTCGAGTTGCCGCGGCGTCGGTCGCTTCCCGGGCGTTTTCGCGGAGTTCATCGCGGACCTGATCGACGCGGTCGTCGTCGAGAACGAGAAAGGCCCGGTCGTCGACGACAGAAAGGACGTGAAGCGTCGCATCACGGGCGGTCGCGGCTTCGAAGGCGTGTTCTGCGACCTGGCTTGCGCGGTCGCTTCCGTCGGTCGGAAAGAGAATCGTCTCGTACATCTAGTCGAACCACAGCCGTGGAGGAAAAAAGCCCTTGTTTTTCGTTTCCGGCGGCTGGGAATCGGGCGTCAGTCATGGTTTCCAGGCGAGTTCGATCTCGATTTCCTCTCGGTTCCCTCGAAGCAACGTCGAACGTTCGATCACATCGACCGAGAGGTCGACCGTCTCCGTCGGGTTGAGCGAGACGGTTTTGTTACCGACCGTAACTTGAACGTCCGGTTCGTCTTCGGCAAACGCCGCCGCGAGATGCTCGAAATACTCCGAGAGTTCCTGACGTGAGATGGTTTCGTCTGTGGTGGTCCGCTGGGCCATAGCTGGTACTGTTGATTCGTGGGTGAAAAGTATGGACTGTAAACGGACACAAACCACGACTTACACAGGTCGTCCGATAGTCTCAAAAGAGATTGGCCTGCTGATAGACCGACAGCCCCTCGTTTGTGATCTCGTAGGGTTTTTTCTCCCGGGAGTGGTTCGCATCGCGGATCTTCTGGATCTCGATTGCGAGTCTGGTCTCCCGGAAATCATCGGGGCGGATATACTGTAAGACGAACACGGCGTCGGTGAGATACTCGACGATCCCGTGTCTCGAGGCGTAGGGGGTATCCGAGGAGGCCTCGCTGGTCATCAGCGCCGTCACACCGGCTTCTTTCAGGCTCTTGGTGAAATCGTAGACCTCGTTTCGCCGCGTTGCCTGATCGTCGTACATAAGCTCGAGCAACGAAACCGAATCGAGAACGAGTCGCGAGGCCCCAAACCCCTCGACTAACCGCGGCAGCTCAGATTGAATCGAGCTGAGGCTGTTTGCCATCTTGACGGGATCGAGATCGATAACCGCAAGCTGTCCGGAATCGGCGTACTCGTCGAAGGGAAATCCCTTCTCCGTTGCACTGTTTATCACCCGCTCGCGGGTTTCCTCGAGTGTGATATAAACGGCCGATTCGCCCTGTGCGAGGCCGTGATTTAAAAACTGCAAGCCGAGAGTTGTCTTCCCGGTACCTGCGCCACCGATGGCGACCATCAGCGACCGTTCGGGGACCCCGCCCTGGATCATGCGATCGAGTCCGTCGATCCCGAGGTCGATTCTGGGGAGATCGGACTCGGCTTCTTCGTCGAACGTGGGAGCTTTACCGCTGTCTGGGGGCCCGTTTCCGCCTGAGGGAGAGACACCGTCGCCCGGGACAGGCCCGGCATTTTCGAACGCGGAACCGAAATCTTCGTCGAACAGCGATCCACCGGTATCGGCCCGTTTCGTCGCGGCACCGAGGCCGACGTCCTGTATCCGCTCGTTCGTCGAGCGTCGTTCGCTGTCGCCAATATCTGGCGTCGTTTCGTCACGCTCTCCGAGACCCGTTGGTGTCTCATCGGCATCGCTACGTGAGGTCGCAGCCGGGACCGGACCGCTGTTCTCGAGTGCGGCACCGAAATCCTGATCAAACAGCGAGCCACCGTCGTCTGACTCTCGGTCGTCGGTGTCGACCTCGGCTGGCGTCGCGTCGTCAGAATCAGTGGAGCCACCAGAATCAGTTGAGCCGTCGGTACTATCCGTATCCGCAGTCAGTTCTGCAGTTATCTCGTCCCAGTCATCGGCTACATTCTCGGGAGCTGTCTCCTCAGTCTGGGATTCGGTATTATCCTTCGAGATCGCCCGTTCGAACCAGTCGTCTGATTCCTCACTCATATCCGTCACCGCCACAGTGTCGACGCTCCCATCTGGCCAGTAAACCGTCTCCAGGGAGCCTCGAGCCCTCGAGCGTGCCCAGATATCGTTCCGTATGGGAGTGAAACGGAGTCATCGCGGACCTCTATAGCTATCATGTGAGAGCCAATCAAGATGAATGTTGTCGTCAGCTACTTCGGGATTCGAAGGGTGGCTTTTTGAAGCAGGGAGGGCTATCCCGCGACGATGGACGAAGGCGTCGGGATCGTCGCACAGCGAGACAACGAGCGGGCACAGGCACTTGCCGAGACGATCGTCGAAACGGTAGCGAACGAGTACGGAATGCGGCCAGTCGTCGACCAGACAACCGGCGACGCAATCGACGCCCGTGCCGTCCCGGTCTCCCGGATGTCCGCATGTGAGCTAGTGGTCAGTATCGGCGGTGATGGAACCTTGCTGTTCGTCGCCCGCGAGGTCGGCGAAACACCAATCGTCGGCATCAATCTCGGCGAAGTCGGCTTTCTCAACGCCGTCGCGCCGGCGGATACACTCGAGGTGGTGACCGACCTCGTTAGCAGACTCGAGGCAGGGAAGTCGCTTTCGGGCCGCGAACTCGCCCGATTGCAGGCAAGCGGTGTCGACGGGGAGTGGGTGCTCGAGCCGGCGCTCAACGAGGTGCTCGTCCACGGCCCACGACGGGGGCCCGGCGGTGGCGCGACGATCGAGATCAGTGTCGACGGCTGTCGGTATACGGAGTGTCACGCCGACGGTGTCCTCGTCGCGACGCCGACGGGGTCGACCGCATACAACCTGAGCGAGGGAGGGCCCCTGGTCCACCCGATGGC
>LKMM01000153.1 GCA_001563885.1 Natrialbaceae archaeon B1-Br10_E2g27 | reverse complement strand
TAGCCGTTCTCGAGCAGCAGTTCGCCGTTTAGGATACTCGCGCCAGCAGCGCCACGCATCGTGTTGTGGGCCAGACAGTTATACTGGAGCCCGAAGGTCGATTCGCGGAAACCACCGGCGGAGACGGCCATGCCGTTGCCCAGCGTGCGGTCGAGTCGGGGCTGTGGGCGGTCGGGTTCGTCGAAGACGTGGATGAGTTGCTCCGGCGAGGAGCGAAGCTCGAGTGAGGGATAGGTGGCCATCGCGTCTTTGGCCTCCTCGACGGAGAGGTCGGCTTCGGTTTCGACCCAGATATTCTCTAGGTGGCCGTCGATCGTCGGGATGCGGTTACAGGAGGCCGCCACTTCGACGGCGTCGTGTGTGAGTGCTGCCCCGTCGAACTCACCGAGGAGCTTTCGGGATTCGGTCTCGAGTTTGTCCTCTTCGCTGCCGATGTAGGGGATGGCGTTGTCGATGATCTCCATCGAGGTGACGCCGTCGTATCCTGCACCCGAAACCGCTTGCAGCGTCGAGACGTGGACTTTCTCGAGGCCGAACTCCTCGAGGGCGGCAAGCGTGGGGACGAACGTGATCGTCGAGCAGTTGGGGTTTTTGACGAGTGCCCCATCCCAGCCGCGGTCGTCCCGTTGAACCTCGAGCAAATCGAGATGGTCGGCGTTCACTTCGGGGATCACCAGTGGAACGTCCTCGGCCATCCGATCGTTCGAGGAGTTCGAGGAGACGACATACCCCTGTTCACAGAACGGTCCTTCGACCTCCGCACCGACGCTTGATGGGAGCGACGAAAACAGAAGCGAGACGTCATCTGGGACCTCGTCGGGATCGGTCGCCGTGACGGTCATCTCGGCGATGTCGTCGGGAATTGGGCTGTCGACGCGCCATTTCGCTGCCTCTCTGTACGTCTTTCCAGCGCTTGACTCACTCGCAGTCAGCGCTGCAATCTCGAACTCCGGATGGGGGTCGAGAAGCTGAATCAGTCGTTGTCCAACGGCACCAGTCGCACCGAGTACGCCAACTCGTACTGCCATTTTCCGCCTCTCGGTCACAGGGCCTCAAAACGGTTTGGGTTTGCGCTGCACACTCACCGCTGGCACAATTAGATTAGCTCCCGTCAAACCCGGAAACCCGACCAGCACCCCCGGGAGAACACGACCGGGCGTATAGAAGGGATTAAGAAAACGGAGTGAGAGAGATGAACCAATGGACCGAAATCACTGTCGCTCACTCGAGTGTGTTGTCCGGAGGTGGTCGCTGTGACGGCCTCTACTGCCAGTTCGGATGGACTCAAGCTGTTCGACTCACCGTTTAATATCGGTGCAACGGTCGTCGGCGTCCTCTGTGTGCTGTTCAGCGTCGTCTTCATCTGGACCGGCTACCAGGAGTCGGCGCTTCCGGTCGTCGGAACCGAAATGAGCCTGTTGCTCGGCATCGTCGGCTTCATGCTGGCGCTGTTTATCGCCGTCGTCGCGTTCGTCATGGCAGCGTTTATGGACTCCGGCTTCGGTGAGTGACGCCGGAAATCAATTCTTATACTGCCGGACGTCCGTCGTGAATCGCCGCCACGGGGTGGCGATCAGACTGTTCCGTCCGATAGTATATACCAGCCGCTCCGTGAGAATAGGCTCTCAAGCGAAAGGAGCGAATTACGCGACGGCTTGCGAACTTTTCTTGCGGGTGACGTAGCCAGCGATTCGGTTTCGGACGCCTTTTGATTCGACGTTGGTGAGCTTTGTGACGCTCTCTTTGTTCTGTTCGAAGTCGGTCGTAAACGCATCCGGGTACCGCTCTAACAGGAGGTTCCCGGTCTTTTTGACGTAGGCCGGTTTGATTGCCATACCCGGTCGTTCGTCCAGAGACTCTTAATGCCTTTCTCTTTGGTCGTCTGGCAGCTATCGTGGTACCGACTGCCGTAGCTCACACTCGAGGGAGATCGTTACGGCCGAAACAGGTGAGATTTTAAAAAGGATGGGGCGGCCAGGCCCGACATGGTGTTACACTTCAGGGAAGCAACGAACGTGTACAGACAGACGATGCCGTATGTCCTCTTGCAGTTCGGTATCGGCGTCGCCTTTGCTCTCATCGGAGTCATTTACGTGAGTCTCATCACGTGGCTCGGACTCCGCTTTCTTGCCGGTGACGGTGGGACAGGAGTGTTGATCGTCGCAATCGTCATGCTGGTCGGGTTGGCCACGTTTGCATACATCTGGCGACTGATTCAGAAGTACGTCCTGTATATGATCAAAACCGGTCACGTAGCCGTTATCGCCCACATCGTCGAGGAAGGTGAGGCCCCGGAAAACCAGATCAAATACGGGATAAACGAGGTCAAAGAGTACTTCGTCGAGGCCTCGGCGCTTTTCGGCGTCAGCCTGCTTATCGACGCGGTGCTCAAACAGTTCAACCGGGCGGTTGCTCGAGTCAAAGAGCTGATTCCGTTACCGATCCCATCGCAGTTACAGACGCTGATCACCGTCCTCCAGAAATCGGTCAGACTGGCAGTATCTTATCTCGACAATGCGATCATCGCGTACATGTTCGTCGACCGTGATGCAAACCGCTGGAAATCCGCCCGAGATGGACTCGTCCTCTATGGCAAAACCTGGAAGATGGTGCTTGGCTCGACGCTTTTGATCGTCGTTTCCATGTACGTCCTCTCGTTCGTACTGTTGACGCTACTGGCACCCGTTGCGGTCACACTGGATTTCCTTCCTGCATCGATCGAGTTTCTCTCGTGGCTGTTGATCGCCGGGATGGTTGCCGTTTTCCACACGGGAATCGTCAAACCGTGGGTCAAAACGGTCGTCATCACGACGTTCCTGATCGAACAGCGCGAACACGAACCCGACCTCGAGACCAGAGAGTGGATCGCCGAACGCTCAGACCGGTTCAAAGAGGTCATCGAGAAAGCCGACCGGAACGAACCGATCGCAGATGACGTTCCCAAAAGCGGCGACAGTCCGGAGTCATCCCCGGAGGCAACCGGCGACTGATACCGATAGCTGTCGTCTCTTACCGGTGATCGCCCTCCCGGAGCCGGCGATCACAGACCGATCGGCCGACAATCAGTCATCCCGGACCGTCCGGCCTACCACGTAGACAGTTCACACACTCGCTCGAGTGCCTCACGTTCGCGGTCGCTGCCAGCGCGGTCGACGACATCGGCACAGTATGTGAGTCGCTCTCGAAGCGTCGATTCGTCGTAGCCGTCGACAGTGAGCCGGGAGGCGGCGACGGTTGCCTCGATGACGGCCCCGAAGCCGCGGTCGATCGTCGGGACAGTCTCTCGTTCGATCGCTGACTCGACTGGCTCGAGCGTCCATTCCTCCCACTCGGTGTCACCCTCAGTGCCGCGGTCGGTCCGTTCGACCTCGATCCGTGCCCAGGCGGCTGCCGACTCGAGGATCGGATCGTCGACCTCGAAAATCGAGAGTGCGGCGTCGGTGAAGACGACGGGATCGTCTACGAACTGGACGTAGCCGCCACCTTGTCGGTGAAAGTTGCGCCGAGTTCGGGTGTTTCCCCACGTTTTCGCCGTCGCGGGCTCACCCGCGAACACCCCGAGTGCAGCCGCGTTCCACCGGCCGTTTGGCCCCAGCGTGGTCACAATGGTTTCGGTGGCCCCCGAGAGTTCGACGGGCCACGCTGTCTGTGTGTTAGCATCTCCAGTCGGTTCGTCGTCGGTCATGGTTCGATTGCCTCTCGCTCGAGCGCGATGAATAATCCGGCAGCGGTGATATCGGCCGTCGTTCCGGGGTTGAGTCCACGTTCGACGAGGTCGTCGGCGAACGTCTCGACGGCCTCGAGGTCGGTTTCGACCGCATTTCGGTCGGCAAGACCTCTGGCACGGTCTGTGATTTCGGCGGCGGCGGCCTCGCCGTGGCGCTTTGTGACGAGCGTGTCGGGTCGGTCGGCGAGCAACGAGAGAAAGACTGTCGCCACACGATGGGTGAGTGGTCCGTCGGCTGTGGCTAACTGGTCGGCGGCGGCAAACGACCGTTCGAAGCCTCGAACCCACTCGCGGGCAACGTCGTCGCCGGGGACACTTTGCTCGAGAACGTCGTAGAGCGTCAGTTCCCGGGCACGGAGTGTAGCTACGGCGTCGCTCCCGCGACGAACGTCGAGGGCCTCGAGATCCGAGGGTGGATCGGAGACGAACACGTCGACGTGGTCGAACGCCCGGTAGAACGAGGCGGCATCGTCGACGGTCGTCGACTCGACGATCCGTTCGGTTCTCGAAGGCGTAAGACCCTCGCGGGCTGTGCGGACGAGCGGAACGAGCAACAGGAGTGCGCCGAACTGGGTGTTTCCGCCACCCTGGGCGGCCATTCCGCAGACAGCGCGTTCGAACGACGCGCCGACGCCACCACCCTCGGCTGCCAACTCGAGGCCACGCTGGGCCCCGACGGCCCCCGCGAGGAAGTGTTCGAATCGCAACCCCTTGAGATCCCGGTGACGGTCGACGTTGCCCGGCTTTGGCGTGCCGGCGACCTCGAGCAACAGCGAAAGCTGTGCGTTCTGGGCGGGCGTTCGCATAACTCGAGTGTGGGGCCCCGGCGGCTTGAACGCCCCGAAGTTGGGACCGTCGTCACGGCCGATCTCCCTCCAGTCCGTTGTCACGGCCGATCACCTCATAGCTAAACGCCATCCCTAAACGGGTCCCTTCCTAACGCTCGACGATGACCGACGCCGAGGCAGTCTCGCTGCCGGAAGATCGTTCGGCCGTTCAGGACGCACTGATCGAGTGGTATGAGCGAGATCATCGCGACTATCCCTGGCGACAGACCGAGGATCCGTACGCAATCTTGGTGAGCGAGGTGATGAGCCAGCAAACCCAGCTGGATCGGGTCGTCGACGCCTGGGAGGCATTTCTCGAGCGCTGGCCCACGACGGCGGATCTCGCGGCGGCCGACCGGGCCGATGTCGTCGGCTTCTGGACGAGTCACAGCCTCGGCTACAACAACCGGGCGAAGTATCTCCACGAAGCCGCCGGCCAGGTCGAAGCCGACTACGATGGCGAGTTTCCCGAGACACCCGAGGAACTAACCGAACTGATGGGCGTTGGCCCCTACACCGCAAACGCGGTAGCGAGTTTCGCGTTCAACAACGGCAATGCCGTGGTGGATACGAACGTCAAACGCGTTTGTTACCGGGCGTTTGCCGTCCCCGACGACGACTCGGCGTTTGAAACCGCCGCGAACGAACTCATGCCGGACGATCGCTCGAGGATATGGAATAACGCGATCATGGAACTCGGCGGCGTCGCCTGCGGACAGACTCCACGCTGTGATTCGGCTGGCTGTCCGTGGCGTAAGTGGTGTTCGGCTTACGAAAGCGGGGATTTCACCGCACCCGATGTTCCAACGCAGCCGACGTTCGAAGGCAGTCGCCGACAGTTTCGCGGTCGCGTGATCAAGACCCTCCGTAAGTACGACGACCTCACGATCGATACCCTCGGCCACCGAATCCGCGTCGACTACACCCCCGACGGCGAGTACGGCCGCGAGTGGCTCGAGAAACTGCTCGCCGATCTCGAAGACGACGGACTCATCGACGTGAGAGAACGAGACGGCGAATCGGTCGCGCGGTTGCGACGGTGAGTTGAGTGGGCGGCTGTCGGGTCCGTTTCGGTGCGTTCGAAGCGATGTCGTTTTATAATACGCCCATCGCCTCGAGTCGCTCGGGAAGATAGGTGTCGGTGACGAAATCGAGGCCGTAGGAGGCCAGTGACTGTTGTTCGGACTTTTTCTCGATCTCGAGTTGGAGCTCGATCTGTTCTTCCCAGTAGTCGGTCTGGAAGCGGGGATCGGAGAGTTCACTCTCCAGGGCGTTTTTATCGGAATCCGAGAGCGGGTCGGTCGGCAGGTCGTACTCGACGATGTCGGCGGGTTGGATGCCGATGAATTTCGCCTCGGGAGTTGCGAGATACTGAGAGAGGTGGGCGGATTTGATCGAGCCGTAGGCAACCGAGCCATAGATGCGATAGGACCACGGGTCGCCGTCGGTAAAGACCGTCACCGGGAGATCGAGTTCGTCGTGAAGCCGGCGGGTGATCCGGCGGGTCGCACGAGCAGGCTGGCCTTTGAGGTGGACGATTAAGGCGTTGTAGGCTTCATCGAAGCCGTTTTCGACGAGTCGATCGCGCATGCCACCGGTCTCGACGGCGAGGATGAAGTCGGCATCGCTGCCAAGGAATTCGATCGTATCGGGGTTGTTGGGAATCTGGTAGCCACCCTCGCCGACGTCTTCCTGACAGTGGATCTCGCGTTCACCGCGGCGAGTCTGTTCGCGCAGGTGAAGGGGCCCCATAATCGTCGCCCCCGACTCCTCGGGGCGCATGTGGAAATCCTCGCGGGTGACACCCGAAACGATCTCTAAATCCTCGATCAAGCTGTTTGACTCGTCCTGGTCGGAAAACTGGGCTTCGGTGTTATCCCAGCTCTCTGAAAGATAATAGAGTTCACGCAGGGTCGAAGAGCGATCTTGCTCGAGTTGGTCGGCTAAAAACTCGATCGTGTAGACTGCTTTGAGGAGCTTGCGTGCACC
>LKMM01000152.1 GCA_001563885.1 Natrialbaceae archaeon B1-Br10_E2g27 | reverse complement strand
GACGAAATCACCGTACAGCAGTTGATTCATATGCTTGCCAAACGAGCAGACGACCTGGAATAGATCTACTACAGTAGTTATTACGGTATCATCCTCAGTAACATCTATGAATCACTATCGGTGATCGCGCCCAACAGACACGTCCAGTCGCGTTGTCCGGACAATTCAACAGCCGGTCGCGTGCCGCGAGGGAACCACGCGGCACGCGGCTCAACTTGGACGGATTTCTTGATTTGATCGATACAAACTACTGTGGCGTCCATTTCCCGCTTCTTTTTTTGAGTTCCTCGCGAAACATTTCTTGTTCCTCAGCATCTGATTCGGCGGCTGTACGTCGTGGTTTTTGATAGCTCAATCCCGCTTCTTTGAGCAGTCGCCGGCAACTCGGGATCGAGTACTCGACATCGTAAGTCTCGCCAAGATACTCCTGGACGAGCGCCGGCGTCCACGCCGGCGCGTCTACCCCAGCCTGTTCAGGAGATTCGTGAACTGTTTCTTCGAACTCTTGTTGCTTTTTTTCTGAGAGTTTTCACTTTCTTCCGGATCGATGAGCATCAGTAACGGCCTGTTCAAGCAACTCTTCAGTGTCGAGTCGCTTGAGCCAACTGTAGATTGTTCACCGGCCGGTGTTATGCCACTCGGCTAGTTCGGTCTGTGTAACGCCGTTTTTGTACGCAATCGCCGCTAACAGCCGTTGTGTCGGCTTCCTTCCCTCGACGTTTTTGAGTGCGTCGTGGAGTTCTTCGACGGAGATTTCGTTGGGATGATCCATTAGAAGTAACAACGATATATGGGCGGAAAGTTCTAACGGCTACTATAGCCGAGATTGGAATGCATGGTGGGTTGAGCCACGAAGATATGTTGGTCCCGCTGACGGTGGGGTGACTTGACATGCTGTAACTATGACCTTTGTCCGCTAGTGGTGTTAGCAAACAGCTTTTCGAGATCAGCGTCGTCGTAGTTGACAAGCAGTCGTGGCTCCTCTTTGAATGTTCGGAGCACGATGTGGGTTGCTGAGTTCTCTACGCCTTCGGTTTCGATGATTGATTCGACGAGTTCCTGAAGATGTTCGTGATCTCTGAGGTGGGAGATAACATAAAAGGACATCTCACCGAGCATCGAGTACACCTGCTGGACACCCGAAAGTTCCTGAATTCGCTGGCCGACGTCCATCGATTTTGGCCCGTAGACGGTCTTGATCTCGGTGATCGCAGTTATCTCGAGTCCGAGTTTCTGTCGGTCGAGGTGGCCAATTTTCCCAGTGAGAATACCCTGTTCGCGGTACTTCTCTAGACGGTAGTACACTGTTGACTGGCTGATATCCAGTTCGTCTGCAATCTCGTCGGCGTCGATGTCACCGTTCTCGTCAAGCGCTTTCAGGAGCTGAAAGTCTGTTTCGTCGAGTGTAATGTTTACCATTTTGTTATTTATGCAACGACTGTCTTTTATTCATCATCAGTTAAGACGAACGCGCTCGATCCCCGGCCGATGCTCACGTCTGTCCTTACGCATCGGGTTCCGTTCACGCTCGCGGGTGAGTTGACTTTTATCGACCTGCCAAGTAATCGTCCTAGGTTCGTCTCCGAGTTGTTGTGCGACTGAGCCGTCGGGGTTGTATACGGTGGTGTGACCGTAAAACTCGAGTTCACCTTCGCTTCCGGCGTGGTTACAGCCGAGAACGAATGCACCGTTCTCAATCGCTCGAGCGGGTAGGAGTCGGTCCCAGTCGCCACTCATTGGCACTGACCACGCCGAGATGTTCACGAGAAGGTCCACCCCGACACGGGCGAACGCGACTGACTGTTCGGGAAAGTTCAGGTCGTAACAGATCTGCACACCCACAGTTCGATCCTTACAGTCGACGATCAACAAGTCTTCACCGGGAATAAACACCTCGCGTTCGTCACCCCAGAGTTGACATTTGTCGTAGCGGGCACGAACCTCACCAAGTCGGTCAATCCAGACTGCGCTGTTGTAGAACCCACTCTTGTCGCGCAGGGGCATTCCGAGTAAGACGTGGGTGTTGGCCTCGATGGCTGCGTCTCCAACCGCTCGGGTCGTCGGCCCGGACACGGGTTCGGCACACGACTCAAGACGGTCGAAAATTGAGTATCCGGTCGTCGCGAGTTCGGGGAAGACAACCAGGTCCGAATCCAATCCGGACTCATGCACCCGATTACAGACACGCTCGAGGGTGCCGTCCTCAGCCGGACCGGGTGTTGGGTCGAACTGCACCAGGGTGATGGTATCAAGACTCATTGCCCCGTAAACTCAGGTTTTCGGTTCTCGTTGAACGCGGCAACCGCCTCGGCGTGATCGTCGGTCTGTGAACAGATCCGTTGGGCGCGTGTGGCATGTTCGAACGCGGTCTCGAGGTCGACGTCAAAGCTCTCACTGACAAGTTGCTTGCTCAGTTTGAGGGCAACCGGCGGCCGAGAGGCGAGTTCGATCGCAAACTCCTCGACGACCTCGAGCAGTTTGTCTGCGGGGACACACTCGCGGGCGAGGTCCCACTCGACGATTTCTTCACCCTCAAGTTTCCGGCCAGTAAAGATCAGTTCCTTCGCACGGGCTTCGCCAATCAACCGGGGGAGGAGGTATGCGCCGCCGTCACCGGGGATGAAGCCGACGTCGATGAATGTCTCGCCGATCACTGCATCTTCGCTGACAATCCGGATATCGCAGGCCAGGGCGGTGTCACAGCCGGCGCCGAGGGCGTAGCCGTTTATTTCGCCAACAACCGGCGTCTCCATTGTCCGCAAGGTTCGGACGACGTTTTGGAACAGCCCTAGTCCCTCCTCATACTCCGCAAACGTCATTTCCGGTGTCAGGGGTGTCTCCTTGAGGTCAACGCCGCTGCAGAAAGCCCGGTCACCGGACCCAGTCAGGATAATCGCTCGAATGTCGGGGTCGTCGTTGAGTGTCTGGAGTGTAGAGACGAGCGCCCGGAGCAGTGATTCGTTGTAGGCGTTCAGCGCATCCGGTCGCTCGAGCGTTACTCGAGCGATGTGTTCGTTTGTGTAATCAACGTCGACGGGGCCGCTGATGTGATCGGTTTTACTCATTTGTTGTCACCTCCATCCGGAAGAACGTCAGTTTCAGCTTTTATCGCTTCCTCATCAACTTCATCATCGTCCGAAAGGAGGATAGTCGCATCGAGGATTTGCACACCGTCTTCGCCGGCGAGAACCGGGTTCAGGTCAACGTCTTCGATTTCTGGGTTGTCGACGATGAGTTCGGAGACGGTACACAAGACCTCGACTATGGCCTCCCGATCGACTGGTGGGTCGCCACGTATGCCCTCAAGCATCGCTTTCGCGTCGATTTCGTTTATCATCGCCCTGGCATCGTATTCAGAGAGCGGCGCAGCCCGGAAGGTGATGTCCTCGAAGACCTCGACGAAAACTCCCCCGAGACCAAACATAACCACGGGTCCGAACTGTTCGTCACGGGTCGCGCCGACGATTATTTCGACGCCGTCAGTGCGCATCGGCGAGATGAGGACGCCATCGATACGCGCGTCTGGGTCGTACGCCTGCGCGTTCCCTACCAGTTCCTCGAAGGTCGCCCCAACATTTTCTTCGATATCGAGGGCAACGGCGTCGGCTTCGGTCTTATGAACGATGTGAGGCGAGACGACTTTCATCGCGACTGGCTCATCGAACTCGGCGACCACTTCCTCGGCGTCCTCGGGCGTATCGACCAGCTTGTAGGGCGTCATTGGGGCATCGTACTCTCCGAGTACCTCCTTTGCGTCGTGCTCGGTTAGGGTCCCATCAGTGGCGTCGGCTGAAACGACAGTCCCGTCGACGGACCTGGGTCTGAAATCGCCTTTTTTTCCCGCAACCTTGAGGTGATCGCCGTACTCGGCGAGTGCGGAGAAACAGGTGACCGAGCGATCGAGTGACTCGTAGACAGGGACGCCTTTCTGACGCAAAATGGCGTGTGTTTCGGGATTAGCGCTCTCGTAGGCGCTTTGGACGACCAGGGCCGTCCCAGAGTCCTCTGCAAGAGAAACGATGTTTCGGGCGGCTTCTCTCTCGATTGGTTCGAGGTCCTCGGAAAAGCGGATGCCGTAGCCACCGAAAAGACCGGAGAGCATCACGCCGTCGACGTTAGGATCCGCGAACAGTGTTTCAGCGCAGTCAGCGAACACCGAGGGGTCGTCGTCGGTTCCACCAGCAACATCGACTGGGTTGCGGACGCTCGCCGCGTCGGGGAGCGTTTCGCGGAGGCGGGCCTTGGTCTCGGTCTCGAGTTCTGGTACGGAGAGACCGCGTTCGGCCAGTGCGTCCGCAGCGAGGGTGGCATGGCCGCCGCCGTCGGCGAGTATCGCGACGTTTTCGCCGTCCATCGGTGGCTGGGAGGCCAGCGCGTTGGCGACTGCGAGCAGTTCGTCCGAACGCTCGACACTTATCACACCAGCCTGGCGGAAAACAGCGTTAGCAACGGATGCGTTGCCGGCCAGCGAACCAGTGTGAGAATTCGCAGATTGTTTCCCGACCTGTGACCGGCCGCTCTTGCAGACGACGATCGGCGTCTTGGAGACGGTTTTGCGTGCTTGTTGGAGGAATGCCCGACCGTCGGCCATTCCCTCAACATAACAGACAACGGCATTGGTGTTGTTATTGTCAGCGAAATAGGGGAGGTACTCGTGGAATCTGAGATCTGCCTCGTTGCCGACGCCGACGTAGTGGCTGAAGCCGACGCCCTCGAGGGCTACTGCTTCCGTGAACAGAGCAATCGCGAGGTTACCGCTCTGACAGAGTAAGCCGAGATCACCAGCCGGGACCCCATCAGCACCTACGAGGTTCGCCCCTTCGTTGACGTTGATCAGTCCGGAGGTGTTTGGGCCGACGAGACGGACGTCGTTCTTGTCTGCGATGTCGACGATCCGTTCCTCGAGTTGTTCGCCCTCTTTCCCGGTCTCCCCAAAGCCGACAGCGATGACGACCGCACCTGCGACGTCAATTTCACCACACTCCTCGAGGACCGATGGGACGATTTGTTCGGGTACGACTATTAACGCGAGGTCGACGGGTTCGGGGATGTCAGCGACCGAGGAGAAGACCTCGAGCCCACGGATTTCCTCTGCGCTCGGGTTGACGGGATAGATCGTCCCATCGAAGCCACCGTTCTGGAGGGTCTCGATGGCCTGATGGCCGCGCTTGCTCGGGTCGGTGGAGGCACCGACGACGGCGATTGTCTTAGGCTCTAGGATGCGCTCGACGGTTTCACCCATTGTTATTTTCCCTCGAAGACTGGCTCACGTTCCTCGGCGAATGCGTCGACGCCTTCTTGCCAGTCGGCAGTTTCCATGCAGGTGAGCAAGGCCTCGACCTCTGCGGTCAGTGCGAGTTCGCGGTCATCTGTTTCGCGGTTTAGTTGTTCTTTCGCAAACGCGATCGGGATAGGGGCGTTGCTCGCCACCTCACAGGCGAGGGTGTCGACTGCGTCATCGAGTTCGTCGGCGGGAACAGCGTCGTTGACGAGGCCAATCTCGACAGCTTCCTTGCCTCCCAGGCTTGCTGCGGTAAGTAACAGCTCTTTGGCTTTTGCGATCCCGACGCGTTGGGGCAGCGTGTAGGTAACGCCGCCCCCGACGTAGGTTCCGATCGAGGCCTCCGAAAAACGTATCTCTGCTTCGTTAGCCATCACGACGAGGTCGGCGCTGAGTGCCATTTCTGCACCCGCGCCGATCGCGTAGCCTTGAATCTTCGCGATGACGGGACGTTCATGAGTCTGGATCGCCTCGCAGGCTCGCTGAGCGGCCCAGGCATACTCCCGTTTCTCGGTGACAGTCCGTTCGCGCTCGTCGTGGCTCTTCATATCCGCGCCGACACAAAAAGCGCGTCCTTCACCCTCGAAGACAATCACGCGTGTATCCTCCTCATGTGCCCGTTCGAGTGCGCCACGAACACCCGCGTACAGTTCTTTCGTTACGGCGTTGAGCCGGTCCGGACGCGTCAGCGTGACGTACGCAACGTCGTCGTCGGATCGGTAGTCCACGGATTCAGTCGAATTCGGCTTGAGAGTTTTCACCTCTCGCTGGTCAGTACAGGTCATGATTGGTCTCTCGAACTCGCCGGATTCCCGACGAGGATCTCTAGTTCAAAATTTTTTCCGATCTGACTTAGCTATTTCGGAATCTGAATCAAATCAGTGATCATATTTACATATATACGGAAACGCATCACACAGCACTACGCCGTGATAAATACCAGCGATAATGAATTTACGGAAGACGAGGAGCCCTTTGAGGAGGTCATTGAAGAAGCCGAAAACGAAACAAAACTTCTTGGTCCCGTCCCAAAGTCGTCTAGAGTTCGCCTCTGGTAGCGTCAATTGACACCTCCATTGTCGCTAGTGCTTTGGCAAGCCTGAACTGATAGGTCGAACCAGTCGGCGGGTGTCGGTTCGACACATCAGTCGACGCTTGGCGGAGTACTAGTTGTCCACTCTCTTGATGGCGATGGCAGCAAGAGTTCGATCTGACACGGTAAGGACGCCGATACGAGACGAAGTACACTTTTGCCGCCACGGAGAGTT
>LKMM01000015.1 GCA_001563885.1 Natrialbaceae archaeon B1-Br10_E2g27 | reverse complement strand
AGGTGGGGATCGGCACGCTCATCGTGTTCATCGCGATGGTGCTGGTCGCCGCAATTGCAGCAGGTGTATTGATTAACACAGCCGGGTTCCTGCAGACGCAGGCCGAAGCAACCGGTGAAGAGAGTACAGAACAGGTTTCGAATAATCTCCAGATCGTGAGTACGATCGGTGAAGTAACTGATGATGGTGGTGGTGAAGCTGATGAAATTGATATTATCAAGCTAACGACCCAAATGTCGGCTGGTGCTGATGATATCGATCTATCAGAGGCGACAATTCAGCTTATTTCACCCGCTGGGGCTGAAACGCTGACTCATGATGGTACAGAAGATAGCTTTGATGACGTTGATGATCCAGATGGGTTTAACACTATCAGTTTACAAGGTGAAGACGCTGAAGTCCTCACTGAACGGAGCGACCGGATTGGAATTGCGTTCAGCATGGATGAGTCACTTGAGCTACTTGAAGAAGGACAAGAGGCTGACGTAACGATTACTCTCCAGAGTGGCTCACAGACGTCGACGGTTCTGAGTGTCCCAGACTCGCTCAACGCCGAAGACGACGAAGATGATGTCAGACTGTAAGTTGTACCAGTTAGCAACCCAAACATACTGTACCAATGAAACAAGCAACTACAGACGCTGACCGTGGTCAAGTGGGGATCGGTACGCTCATCGTATTCATCGCGATGGTGCTGGTCGCCGCAATCGCTGCAGGAGTCCTGATCAATACGGCAGGGTTTCTCCAGACACAGGCCGAGGCAACGGGCGAAGAAAGTACCCAGCAAGTATCCGATAACATACAAGTGATTGATACTATCGGATACACCGGACAAGATGGGTTTGACGATAATCTCGACAATGACGAAGCTGCTGATAACGAAGTTGGTGCCGTCGAAATCACGATTCAACAAAGTCCTGGTGCAGGAGATATCGATATGAGTTCGGCGACTATCGATTACCTCGCTGACCAAGTGGCGACGTTGACTCACTTTGGTGAAGACGAAGCAGGTGACGCTGATGACCTTCGAGATGGTGATGGAAAAATTGACTGGGATGAAGATGATTGGTTAGATTCTGAGACGTCGAATGTCTTCTTCACCGAGGAGGTTCAGGGCGACGCCGATGTTCTCTCCGAGAGTGACGACCGAATTGCCATCATTATTCCGCTCGGAGAGTACGATGATGGCGATAACGATTGGACTGATGGTGACGCTCTTACCAATCCAGACTCTCTCGAAGAAGGCGACAACGTTGAACTGACGATTTCGACCCCAACAGGGGCCCAATCGATCGTAACACTCAATGCACCTGACATCATCGACGAAAACAACGACCCAGCAGTGAGGCTCTAATCGATTCATATGGTATTTACTAACGACACATCCAACACAAACGACCGCGGTCAGGTGGGGATCGGCACGCTCATCGTGTTCATCGCGATGGTGCTGGTCGCAGCCATAGCCGCTGGAGTCCTGATCAACACAGCAGGATTCTTGCAGACGCAAGCAGAGGCAACGGGCGAAGAAAGTACGGCACAGGTCTCGGATAGCATCCAGATAATTAGCCAGACTGGACAGACTGGACAAGATACCGGTGAATTAGGTACCGATGAGTTTGACGGTGAGCCAGATGATGACGCGATCTGGAAAGTCGCATTGACTGTCCAACAGACACCCGGAGCGGACGCAATTGACCTGTCCGATGCAACGATCCAGTATCTTGGGGATGGAGTGGAAATACTGACTCACACAGAAGGTGATGATCCATTCGGTGCTGGAGATGACGGCCCGCTACAAGACGACGCTGAGATTGCGGGCGAAGATAGTCCCGTCTTCCTTACTCGTGCAGTGCAAGGCGACAACGAAGTGTTGAACGACAACGACGACCGAATCGATATCGTCATTCCACTCGGTGAGTACGATAGTAATGAAGGAGTCGCAGATGACAGTAACTTAGTACAGCCGGACTTCCTCGAGGAAGGTGACGATGCAGAACTAACGATATCGTTGTCAAGCGGTTCCCAAGTGGTCACGACCTTGAACGCACCTGACATCATCGACGAAAACAACGATCCGGCAGTCAGCCTGTAAGAATACGGACTCACTCCGGTTCTTCGGCTTTCCACACTCGTTTGTTGTGATTTAGCCCACTCGGTTGGGTACTGGGAATCTGTTCTCATTCCATGGAGCAACAGCTAGCGATGGATCGAGACGACCACTCGGACTATTCTCGATGAATTCGTCTCGAGTCATACAATTGAGTGATAGTCCGGTGGCCAGCACGTTTTTGACCGTCGCTCGCTTCCCTTTTGGATAATGGGGTTCAGTACGAGCGGCGCAGTCGCCGTGATGCTTATCGCATTTCTCCTCGCGGCCAGTGTCCTCGTTCCGACCCTTTTCAATGTGAGCGCCGACACCGGCGAGGCGTTCTCGACGAAAGCCGACCAGATACGTGAACAGCAGAATACGGATCTGACAATCACGACTGCGGAGTACCAGTTCGAGACCGACGAGGACGGCGAAAAAATCGACGGGACAGAATCACTGGTACTCAACGTCACAAACGCCGGCTCGCAGACGCTCGAGATAAGTTCGACAGACCTGTTGATCAACGGCGCATACAGTTCGCTCCCGATCAGCGATGCCGATATTCGAGTCCACGTTCCTGGCGAAGACGACCCACGCGATGAGACGACGATCTGGCCACCGGATACCGCCCTCGAGATTGAATTCGACGACACTACGCTCGACGACGAGTTCGACACCGGTGTTGCAGAGGCAGAGCGTGCGAAAATCGTCACCGAACGAGGCGTCTCCGCCTCGTCGACGGTTACGGATGCAGAGCAAAATGGTGAGAGCTAATGGCCAGTGCTCCCGCCACCCACCTGATCTTGTTCATCGCAAGTCTCGTTCTGGCAGTCGCTATCGCCGGTACGGTCGTCATGGAAGTCAACTCGATGAGCGACGTAATCGACAATCGTGGCTCGAGTGTCAGCGAGGAGATTGGGACGGAAATTGAGATAATCAACGACGAGGGAACCAGTGAGGGGACGTATAATGACGGGTCAATACTCACGCTCTTCGTCAAGAACACGGGTTCAGAGAGCTTATCGGTCGATGAGCGATCCGTTGATGTGTTAGTCGACGGGAGTTACATCCCGAACGGTGATATCGATAGTGTCGAGCGAGTCGACGCTGACAGCAACAGTTGGCGGCCAGGCGGGGTCGTAGAAGTAGAGATCCACCTCGACGGCATTGACGTCGAGGGTGACACCGATATAACAGTCATCACGAGCGGGAGCGAAGACACGATTCGGATTCACGTCCCAGAAGAGTAACCAACACGCATGAGTGGACTATTCGACGACGACGAGGAATCGGCGGTCGACGACGAGGAGGGCGACGACCTACTTGGCGGGGCCGACGACGGACTGATGGGCGACGACCTGTTCGGCGGTGACGACGACGATGGTGGCTCCGACGAGGCCGAACTCAACTACCAACTCGACGAGATCGAAAAGGAAGTCGACGCCTTAGAGAACAAAGTCGAGACCGTCCGCGGTGAGAACGAACGAATCAGCGAGTCGATCGAGTCGGTCGACAGAAACGTTGACAAACTCGTCGATCTCTACGAGATCGTCACCCACGGCGTCAACCCCTTTGTCGGTGACCAGGAGATCGGCGACGCCTTCGAATCCGCGACCGGCCAGGCCGGCATGTTCGCGGACGACCCCGAGGAGACGATCGACGAGGAGATCGCCTCGGCAGAAGCAGAAGACTTCCTCGATGACGATATGGAATTCGAAGACGACGACACCGACGAATTTGGAACCGAGTTCGAAGACGACCTGGCGGACGACGAGTTCGCTGACGGTGACGCCTTCGACGATGATGAATTCGACGAACTCGACGGCGACGGCCTCGAGGATGACGCCTTCGAGGACCCACTCGAGGACGACGATACGGACGACGACCTGACGCGCTTTCTGCCGGACGAAGACGAAATAGACGACACCGAGGGTGACGATCCGTTCGCGGACGATACTGGCCTCGAGACTGGGGAGGCCGCCCTCGATGGCGAGACGTCACTCGAGGCCGGAGGGTTCGACGTCGAGACTGCCGATGAGGAAGAAACGCCGTATTTGTTGACCCATCCGTCGCGGTATGGGGCAGAGGTCATAACGCTTGAGTGGCTTGACTTTCTGGTTGAGACGGCGGGACTCGATGGGGCTGCACAGACGATAACCTACTACCGATCGGTTGGCTGGATTTCGGAGCCGGTTGAGGCCTATCTCCACCAGTTGCTGCGTGGGTTCGGCGACGAAGGCAGGGTGCCGACTGACGATCCAAAGCCACAGTCGGTGTTACAAACCGACGAGCACAAACGGAGTCTCCAGTATATCGCCCGGATCGCCACTCCCGAAAAGCGGACCGAACTGGTGGCCGACGGCCATCTCGAGGGTGAGGAGAACTGACCGTTAGGGCCGATAATTCGATGATCGCCCGACAGAAGGTATCTTGCGGGGCCAGAAGCTTTGTATGCCATCCATAGAGAGCTACTGATCGAGTAGCGTCTCTCGACTGTACACTCAGTGTGATTCGAAATATCATGGGGCTCTTCGAGAAACCCAAAGCCGCCTCCGAACTCAGTACGTCCATTATTCGGGCCTACGACGAGATGGAGCTGCCGGCTCGGATCTACGTGCTTGCCATCCTGGTGCCGGCGTTTGTTATATTCCTGTTGATGGTCGCTGCTGCGGTCGTACTGGATATCTTCTTGCTTGCCAGGCTGTTGATCCCGATGCTCGGGCTGTTGATCCTCGGGGCCGCCATTGGCTATCCAAAACTGGCAGTCGACCAGCGACGGATCGAGATGGAAAATCGGTTCCATCTGTTTATTATCCACATGACGATCCTCTCGACGACGAATATCGATCGGATGGAGGTCATCCGCAAACTGGCCGCCGAAGAAGAGTACGGCGAGCTCGCCCACGAGATGGGACGGGTCGCAGATCTGGTCGACGTCTGGCACATGAGCCTCGGTGATGCGTGCCGACGCCGTGCTGATGCCGTCCCGAGTGAGTCCGTCGAAGACCTCCTAGAGCGGATGGCCTACACGCTCGAGGCTGGCCAGCCCTTAGACGAGTTCCTGTTTCGCGAACAGGATGTGTTGATCGACCAGTACTCGACGATCTATCAGCAGTCACTCGGCAATCTCGACGTGTTGAAAGACCTCTACCTGTCGATCATTATCTCGATGACGTTCGCGCTGGTGTTTGCGATTGTTCTTCCGCTTTTGACAGGCAATAACCCGACGATCACTGCAAGTATCGTGATCGTGTTGTTCGTGTTCGTCCAGATTGGTTTCTTTTTCATCATCCGGGCAATCGTTCCCGAGGATCCACTGTGGTATCTGGAATCGGGATACCGGACCCGGACAAAGAGGATGATGCTTGGGTCGACGATTGCGGGGCTGGTGTTGAGTCTGGTGGTGATTGCGCTGATGACGCTTGCGTTCTTCGGGTTTTTGCCCGGTACGGAGACGATCGGATTCGATTCGATCCCACTGTTGTTTTATCTGCCGATTGCGACGGTGCCGTTGCTTATTCCGGGAGCCGTCTTCTGGCATGCAGAACGGCAGGTGTTCGACCGGGACCGCGATTTCCCGAACTTCATCCGCGCACTCGGGACCAGCGAAAGCGCCCGGCAGGCAACCACCTCTGAGGTACTCTCGACGCTCCGAACGAAAGACTTCGGTCCGTTAACGCCGAACATCGATGATCTCTATCGTCGCCTGAACATGCGCCTGAGCACCGAAAAGAGCTGGCGGTACTTTACCGGGGATACGCACTCGTATCTGATACAGAAGTTCAGTGAAATGTATCTCGTCGGTCGAGATATGGGCGGTGGTCCCAAGCGGCTTGGCGAACTGATCAGTGAGAATATGAGTGCGATCATCAACCTTCGAGAGGAACGTCGCCAGCAAACGACGACGCTCATCGGCGTGCTCTATGGGATCACCGCGGCGTCTTCGTTTGCGTTCTTTATTGGCCTCGAGCTCGCGTTGATGCTCTCGAGTTTCGATATCGATCTTGGGGGCGAGATGCAGGGTGTCGGCGGAGATCTGATCTACACCGACCAGTACAACGTGCCGCTGTTGCGGTTTCTGATCGTGCTGGTGTTGATTTTTAACGCCTTCATCTCCTCGCTGGTGCTTCGGGTCTCCGATGGCGGTCACTACGGCAACTCGTATCTCCACTTCACTGCGTTGTTGTGGATTGGAGCAATCACCGGGACGCTCACGGAGTGGCTCGTCGACGTCATCATTACTGTCGACCTGTGATGGGACGTCGATACCCTCGAGAACCCTACAGCGACCTCGAGACGACAGCTACCCAGCCGGCAACCGTGTTGCACTGGGTGGTCGCTGGCCACAAGAACAATAGCGACCGGCCACAGAATATGTACTATGAGTCGCGACCGCCTTCTGTTCCACCATGCATCACGCGGCATCGAGTCGGTTCACAGCGGGGCACTCCTGTTTGGCTATTCGGTGGTCCTCTCGCTGTTTATGGCCGCCGTAATGTTTCTCAACGGATAACGATCACTCGAGTGCGTCGAGTAGATCGCCGATCGTACTCGAGCGGGTGAGGCCGTGGCGTTTTGCGGTTCGTCGGATCTGTGCCGGAGAGAGTGGCGCGGAAAATTCGGAGCGATCGAGCAATAGCGTTGCGGTACGCTGGGTTGGAGTATTCGTCGCCACGTGCTGTGCATACCAGAGAATCAGATTCTCAAACGTGCCGACGACATCGTCAGAAGTCGTCCGGTGTCTGACGTCGGCTCCCTCGAGTCGGGAGACGATGTCAACGGCATACCGGGCGTCGGTTCGTTCGAGTTCAGTTGCGAGGACGGATCGTGCGGCACCCGGGCTGTGAATCTGAGACGGACTGTCAAGCGTTCTCGAGTGTGTGGGTGTAGCGTCGCTAGCCGTCGCTTCCTCCTCACGAGGGAGGGGATCTGAGGAGGGTTGTGGTGTTGGTTGTGGATCCGGTTTTGGACTCGGCGGCGTTCGGTCAGCGGAGACGACGTAGCGTCCCTCTGACACTTCGGTAACGTATGGACTCTCGCTGATGTCGAGTTCGTCCGGATTGAGGACTCCACCTCCGTCGGAGCCACCCGGTTGCTCACTCGGGAGGACGGGCGGAACCTCGGCGTTCTCTTTTGGGTCTTTGCTGCGGTTGCGATCTGTCATGACCTGTCCGCTAGAGGAACATTAGCGTGGACGGAAATGAAACTTTTGCCCCGTTTCTCGGCTACAGAAAAGTTTCAGAACAGCAGGATGCCGCTGGGATGTTCTCTCAGTCTTACCGATAGCTGATGAGTCATACTCCGGATTCATTATCATCGCCGTTCTGGAGTACTGATACTATCGGACGGAACTGTATGATCGCCACCCCGTGGCGGCGATTCACGACGTACGTCCGGCAGTATGAAAGTCACTACACAGGTCTCCGATCGGATCACTTACGCTGGCCGAAATGCCTTAATATACAGCATTGCATTATATTCACGAATGAGACATCGCCGCTGCTGTACGCAGAACACACCCCCTACACGACCAGCTAACGAGCGGCGACGAGCGGTCGACCCAGCGGCGCGAACCCGGTGGTAACATGCTACTATCCATAATCGGCAACATACTGGGAGACGATGGATCGGGCGGCTCCCAGGGCAACGACACGAGCGGTAACGAACTCGCTGGAAGTATTAGCGAAGAGGAACTTCTCCCAGGCGCAACCAGCGGCGGATCGACCGGAGTTGACGAACCGACAGAGGGCGACGACGATATCTTCGGCGACGCTGGCGACGACGACTTTCTCGAGGACGACTTTGGTGGCGGGGACGACGATTTCCTCGACGGTGGAATAGACGGCGACGGTGAGATGTCGATGGATGCCGGAGAGGAGACGACCTACTCGAGTGAGATTGACGCCCGTGTCGAAGAGATGGAAAACGACGTTGGCTCGCTCGTCTCGACGGTAAACACGGTCCAAAGCGAGAACGAACAGATCAACGAATCGCTCGAGGATATCGAAGAGAACATCCGAAAACTCCTCGAGGTATACGAGATGGTGACACAGGGAGTCAACCCGTTCGTCGAGGAAGATTCCCTGAGCGATACCTTCGGTCCGGGCCCTGGAACGGGCGATTTTGGTGGCCGAAGCCTGTTCGATAATGATGCCGACGAGTCAGCGGACGAAGAGATCGACGAGGACATCGCAAGTGCCGAGGCCGAAGCCTTCCTCGATGAGGATGTCATCGACGACGGCTTCGAGGACGACGGCTTCGAGGACGATGATTTCGAGGACGACGGCTTCGACGATCTTGAGGACGACAGCGAAGACGCCGTTTCGGATGACGATCTTTCTTTCGACGACCTCAAAGAGGAGTACGAATCCGGCGACGCCCAGTGGGACGAATCGGATACCGAAGATGAAGCGTTCGATGATGAACTCGAGGAGTCTGTCTCCGACGACGTAACAGCTGAAACAGCGTTCGAAGAGGGCTCGGATGAAGACGATGAGGCGGGTACGGATGCTGTAAAGACAGACGATGCGCTCGAGACAGCACCTGCGATGGCATCGTCGCTCCCCTGGGATGATGGCGGACGGCCGTATCTCGAGCGTGTGCCTTCGGAGTACGATACTGAGTTTATCGTCATGGACTGGCTCGACTATCTGGTCGGGGAAGCCGGAATTGACGGAGCCGCAGAAACGATTGAACTGTACGGCTCGCTCGGGTGGCTCGGTGAACCGGTCGGTTCGTACCTCAAACGGCTGTTGAATGGGTTCGACGGCGGGCCTGATCTCGAGGACCTAGAGGCACAGTCGTCTCTCGGTATCGATCACGCACGGAGTCTGTGGTGGATCGAACAGATTTCGACGCCGACCAAGCGCCAGCCGCCGTATGACGACTGGCTCGACCGAAAGATGACACCGACGGTCGGCGTCGCCGAGGCCGGCTCAGACGAGGCGGAGTTTACGTACGCAGACCAGACGATCGAATCAGAGGGCGAGTCGTTTGACTCCGGCCTCGAGGCGGATGACGATGCCGTCGCTCAGGCAGATTCCGGAGCTCAGAAAATTGCAATTGGGGAGACGACCGATGACGGATCTGCGGAGAGTCTACAGGCGACCGTCGACACAAACGGTGGCGGGATGATCTGGGTCGATTCGGATGTCGTCCTTTCGGACTCAGGTGTCGAACTTCGGACGGCCCAGAACGGGTCAGATGACGAGCGGACCGGAAAGGAGCCGTCGGTGTTTTCGACCCAAACCGAGTTCGAGTGGGGAGATGAATCAGTCAAACCGTTGATCGACCCCGACGACGAACGCGACCTCGAACCGTGGAAGCTACAGCTCGTTCAATCGTTACTCTCACCTGAAAGCCACAACGAGGGGTGATTTCGATGGCGAAAAACCTTCGTAACATCTTCTCGCTCGGCTTAGACGATCGGGACCGACTGAACAAAGAACTCGGTGGCGGCATCCCGAGTGGGAGTATCGTCCTGATGGAAGGAGATTACGGAGCCGGAAAGAGCGCACTTTCACAGCGGTTTTCCTACGGACTGTGTGAGACTGGCAAATCAGTCACCTTCCTTTCGACCGAACTCGAGGTGCGTGGCTTTCTCGATCAGATGGATTCGTTAAATTACAACGTCGAAGAACATCTGCTGTTCGAGAATATGCTCTTTCTCCATGGCGATTTGGATAGTGGTGGCGGTGTGTTGCGATCGTCTGATGAAGAGACGAACCGACAGGAGTTGTTGAACGATCTGATGGACGAAGAGACGATCTGGTCTGCGGACATCGTGATCATCGATACGTTCGATGCAATCTTGCGAAACGATCCGAAATTCGAGGCACTCGTCCGGGAGAACGAAGAACGCCAGGCAGCCTTAGAGATAATCTCGTTTTTCCGGAACGTCATCTCACAGGGGAAGGTAATCATCCTCACGGTTGACCCCTCGACAGTCGGCGAGGAAGCGATCGGACCCTTCCGATCGATAGCAGACGTCTACATCGAACTCGAGATGATCGAGGTCGGTAACGACGTCCGCCGACAGCTGTTCGTAAAGCGGTTTGCCGGGATGGGAGAACAGGTTGGTGACCGGGTCGGTTACTCGGTCAGATCTGGTGTTGGAATCGTGATTGAAAACCGCAGTGTCGCCTAAAGAGGTGTTCGACGCATGACCGAGATGGGGATGCCAAAGCCCTCCGAAGAGCTTCAGGAACTTGCGGCTCGTCGGCCACATCTCCGAGAGCATTTAAAGAAATTCAGACAGATCACCGGCGAGTTCCCGATGTTGGTCGACGAACCGACGTCCGATCACGAATCACCGCACCCGAATCTCATCTATCCGGTCGGTGGCCCAATTTTCAGTCACATATACGGCGACGTCGGGACCAAAATGCAGTATTTCGCCGTCGAGCCGACACTTTCGGAAGACGAACAGGGCGTCTTCGAATCGGTCAAAGACTCTCTGTTGCGAAAGAGCGCCTCGGTAAAAGCGCCGGAGGGTGATGCAGAATACGGCGACCGGATCGAAGAACTGCTGACCGAGACGACCCACATCAAAGGCGAAGAACCCGAGAACGTCCTAGAGCAGGCGAAGATCAAACTCCATCCCGGTGTACACGAAGTTTCACAGGAAACCTACGAAAACATTCGGTACCGACTGAATCGGGATATCGTCGGGCTGGGTCCCCTCGAACCGGTGATGCGTGACCCACAGAACGAGGACATCCACGTCATCGGGCCAAACGAGTGTTACGTCGACCACGGAACCTTCGGGATGGTCGAGACCACTGTCGACTTCGGCACCTCCGAGGAGTTCGATAACTGGCTGAGTAATATGGGCGAACGGATCGGGAATCCGATGACTGACGCCGAGCCGATCATCGACTCTACCCTGCCCGATGGCTCGCGTCTGAACGTCATCTATAGCGAGGACGTCTCCGTAAAGGGGCCCTCACTGACGATCCGTCAGGGTGATGAGGTGCCGCTGTCGGTCAACCAGATTACCAACTGGGGGACGCTTTCGCCCGAACTTGCAGCATATCTCTGGCTCTGTCTCGAGAACGAGCGAACGGTGTTCGTCGTCGGGGAGACGGCGTCGGGCAAGACGACGACGCTGAACTCGATTATGTCGTTTATTCCGCGTGATTCGAAGATTTATACGGCAGAAGACACCGCCGAGGTGTTGCCGCCACACGATACCTGGCAGCAGTTGTTGACGCGAGAAAGCGAGAGCGAAGACAGCGTCGACGTCGATATGTTCAAGCTGGTCGAGGCAGCATTGCGTTCTCGCCCCGAGTACATCGTCGTGGGTGAGGTTCGTGGTGAGGAAGGGCGAATGGCCTTCCAGGCAGCCCAGACTGGTCACCCAGTTATGCTCACGTTCCACGCGAGCGATATCGTCTCGATGATCCAGCGATTTACCGGTGACCCGATCAACGTTCCCGAGACGTTCATGGACAACGCTGACGTCGCCCTCTTCCAGAATCGGGTCAAACAGGGTGATGACGTCCTCCGACGGGTAACGAGTGTCCAGGAGATCGAAGGCTACTCCCAGGAGATGGACGGCGTCGTTACCCGGCAGGTGTTCTACTGGGACCCAGTGGATGACGAGATCGTCTTCCAGGGAATGAACAACTCCTACGTGCTCGAAGAACAGATCGCGACCTTACTCGGCTATGCCGACACCCGTGATATCTACGACGACCTCCAGTTTCGTGCCGACATCATCGAACGGATGATCCAGGAGAATATCCTGGAGTACCACGAGGTCAATGCAGCGATCGACGGCTTCCAGCGCGACGGCGTCGAAGGCTTACCGTTCCACATTACCCGGCGAGACTGAGTTCACTCGCTCCCCCAGAGCGAGGCGGTTGGACACTGTCGGATTCGTTTGGAACCGACGACAGGTTGCCGTTGGCGAACGATTTGATAGGACACCGTAACAACTTACTCATTGGGCAACGTTGTGGTAGGTATGACAGATGCCCTTCGCCTCGTCGGCCTCGCAGTCGTCGCGCTCATCGCCTTTTATGCCGTCTTCCAGATAGTCGGATTCGTCCTCGGCGTACTCTCGTGGATGATTAGTACGGCGATTACACTCGCAATCGTCGCCGCAATCGTCTACGTCGCATATCTGCTCATAACGTAGAGCTAGCTGTCCCGGTCTGCAGGCCGCCTCTAGCCTGGCGTGAAAACCGGACGAATGTTACATAATTAATCACTGTTCTGGAGTGATACTGATTCTGTCTCGAGTAACGAAACGGATTTATTGAGTTTCCGGGCTGTCTGGCGGATAACGAAATAGTTTTCCTATGGGTGACGCTTGGGTCGACTAACGAAAAGAGAGCTATGTGTCTCAATCACCGGCCATCTGGACGGGTGTTCGCGACGACCGGTCGATCGATGGCAGCCCGGCGGTCGACCGGCGAAAGCGTCGGCGACATCCGATTTTGGGGGTGGCCGACATGACTGGCGGCGTACTTCTTCCGGTCGCCCCTTCGAGTAGTCTAGAAGAGACGGTCTCGTATGCTGTGTCTCTCGCTCGAGGAGACGATGCCGGGATCCATCTCGTCCGAACGGTTCCGGGCCACTACGTCGGCGACGTAGCTACCGAAGCCGACAACCGAGTCCTTTCGCGTGCCGAGCAACGAGCCCGTGAGGCCAGCCCGGATGACTTTCCGGTGACGACGGCGTTGTTGGGTACGGATCGGTACATCGCCGGTCCCACAGAACACGTCGAATTGTTTCTCGAGTACGCGCGCGAAAACGGGATCGACCGGATCGTCCTCGATCCCGGCTACTCGCTCGATGCGACGGCCCCGACGCTGCAGTCACTCGAGTCGATCCTCGAGGGAACGGGCGTCGAGTTCGAACGCGCGCCGGCCGAGACGGGTGGCTGGCGGCCGACACGCGATGAGCTATTACGAGCGGGCGTGATCGGTGTGGTTGCGTTCGCTTTCTACGTCGCCCTTGGTGGTCCGACGTACTCGTTTGCACTCGCTTCGGGGGTCGTCACCGGGGTTATTGCGGCGGCGTTGTTGCGAAACGTCGCCTTCGAGACGACGCCGTCGCTCGGGCCGATAGCGGGCACGATCGCTCGAGGGGCGTATTTCGTCCCCTACCTGCTGTGGGAGATTACGAAAGCGAACGTGTTGTTCGCCTACGTCGTCTTGCATCCACGGCTGCCGATCGATCCTGGCCTCGACCGCGTCGAGGCGGCCGTCGGCAGCGGCATGTCCGTCACCGCCTTCGCCAACAGCATCACCCTCACACCGGGGACGTTGACCGTCGACGCAAACGGCCACCAGTTGCTGGTTCACTCGCTTACCGAAGGTGCCCGCGATGACCTCGTCGAGGGCGTCCACGAACGGCCCGTCCGGTATCTGTTTTACGGACGCGAAAACGCTGACCTTCCGGGGCCGGACGCTCGAGGCGACGTCGAAGCACTGGTCGGGCCGGCTGCAAGCGCCGAGCCCGAACCGGCGGTTGCGGCCGATGGTGGGATCGACACGGCAGTCGACTCGCCGAACTCGGAGACCGTCGACTCGCCGACCGCCGAACCCGAGTCGGTAGTCGACGCGTCTGCGTCGGGAGGTGAATCCGATGAGTGAACTTGCAGGAACGGTTTTGCTTGGCGCGGCGGCTGTCGTCGTCGTTCTGGCGGCGATGGTGCTCTACCGGGTCATCGCTGGCCCGACAACTCACGATCGCGTGATGGCAGTCAACGTCATCGGGACGAGCATCGTGATGGTACTCGCGTTGATCGCCGCCGGACTCGACCGGCCGGAGTATCTCGACATCGCGATCGTGTATGCGCTGCTTAATTTCGTGTTGAGCCTCGTCGTCGGCCGGTTTACCTACGAAACCGAGGGGGTGGAGTGGCGATGATTCTCACCGGTGCAATCATCGTCTTCGCCGCCATCGGCGTCTTCTTTACGTTCGTCGCAGCGGTCGGCATGCTTCGGTTGCCCGACGTGTATACACGTTCGCACGCGGCGACGAAAGCAGACACACTCGGCGCTGGCTTTTCGATCCTCGCCGTTGCGCTGTATTTCGGCACCGCCGGCGAAATCCTCAGAGCAGCCCTGTTGATCGTGTTCATCTACTATACGAATCCGACGGCAGCCCACGCGATCACCCGGGCTGCTTACAGCAAAGGCATCGACGTCTGGACAGCAGACGAGCGGGAGGGATCGTCATGATCGCACTCGAGGTCGGACTGGTCGCGTTCGTCATACTCGCGGCACTGTTCGTGGCGTTCGCCGAGGACGTTATCGGTGCCATCGTTGCGTTCGCGGCCCTGACACTCGGTATCGCGGTGATCTGGGTGTTACTCGCCGCCCCCGACGTGGCGTTGATCGAAGCCGCGGTCGGTGCGGGCGTTACCTCCGTGCTCTTTATGATTACGATCGCAAAAACCGTCGGCCTGAGCCGTTCGAAATCGGCTTCGACAGCTGCGGAGGGAGGCGAGCACACAGCCCAACCGGATGGTGGTCTCGAGCGACGATTCCGCCCGATAAACATCCCGGCGCTCGTGCTCGTCGGCGCGCTGGCAGTGCCACTGGCCTATACCTTCCTCAGTCTCGATCCGGTCGGGGCCGCCGACGCACCGGCCGTCTCCGAGACCTACGCCGACGGCGAGTTGACGCCGCATGGCTACTACTTAGAAGAGACACTCGAGGAGGCGGGCTTCCCGAACGCCGTCGTCGCGGTGTTAGTCGTCTATCGTGGACTGGACACCTTAGGTGAGTTGATCGTCGCCTTTGCGGCGGCGGTGAGTATCCTGATCGTGCTCAAACGGGATGATATCCTATGACGGGCAACGATTCCGACGTCGAATCCGATGGTGGCCCGGACGCCGAGACCGAAGAGGTCCACGGCTACGCGACCGATGCGGAGCCCCCAGAACAGCCCGAAACAGACCCAAGCGACGCCGCCGAAGCGGCCGCAGTCGCCGACGCTGCAGTGGCCGATGGCGAACTCCGAACGACGACAAACGTCGTCGAAAGCCCCGTCGTTAGAACGGCCGCGCGGACGGTGACACCCTTCGTCGTCGCCTTTGGGATCTACCTGACCCTATTCGGGACGAGCCTCCCCGGTGGGGCGTTCCAGGGCGGGGTCGTCATGGCTTCGGCGGTCGTGTTGATCGCGATGGCCTTTGGGTTCGAACCAACCCAGGAGTGGCTCGACGCACGAGCGCTCGCGGGACTGTTCGTCCTCGGCGCGGCGATCTTCGGGGGCGTCGCCTTCGGGGCGATTGTCCTCGGGGGAGACATGCTCGAGTTGTTCGTCTTCCCGCTGTCGGTCGAGAACATGGTCAAACTAGTCGAGGTGGCTATCGCCGCGCTCGTCTGTGGCGTCATTATCGGCCTCGTCGTCTGGCTCGCCGCCGGACTCGAGGACGGAGGGAAATCAGCATGATCGAAGCGTATCACTACTATTTCACGTCGTTTGCGCTGTTTCTGATCGGCATATACATGATGATCGACAACCCGAACCTGATAAAAAAGATCATCGGGCTCAACTTCGCACAGATCGCGGTCTACCTGTTGCTCGTAACGATTGCCTACGTCGACGGCGCGAGTCCGCCGATTCTCGCGGAGGGCTTTGAAGAACCGTACGCCAATCCACTCATGCACGTCCTCGTGCTGACGGCGATTGTCGTCGGGGTGTCGCTTACGGCACTTGCACTCGCGTTGGCGATCCGGCTCTACGACGAGTTCGGCACGATGGATACCCGCGAGATCGAAGCCGCGATCGCCGCCGACGATACGACGTCCTCGAACTCGGGTGGGAGCGATGACTGAGGCCGTCCTCCAGAGTACGACCACCGTCGAGTCGATCCGACCCGGCGCGGCCTTGCTCGTTGCCCTCGTCGCTATTGGCCTGATCTTCCTCTCGAAAAGCCGGCCGAACGTCCGCGAGGCATGGTCGCTTCTCGCTGCGGTCAGTATGTTCGGAATCGTCGCCAGCATGGCACCCGGCGTCCTCGATGGAGTAGTCTACGAGACGAATCTCGGAACCTTCGTCGAGGGGATCGACCTCGTCCTCAGAGCCGACGCCCTCGGGATGGTGTTTGCGCTCGTCTCGAGTGGTCTCTACGTGCTCACTGCAGTCTACAGCATCGGTTACATGCGCGGCCACCACGAGCCTTACCAGACGCGATTCTTTGCAATGTTGTGTGCAAGCGTCGGTGCGGCACTCGGTGTGGCCTTTGCTGCGAACATCTTCGTCTTGCTCGTCTTCTATGAGGTGCTTACGCTTGCGACCTATCCGTTGGTTGCCCACGACGAATCCGCCGAGGCGCGGACCTCGGGCTACAAATACCTCGCCTATGCCCTCTCGGGTGGGCTTGCTGTCTTCGGCGGGATGGTCGCCGTTTTCGTCCTGACTGGCTCGGTTGAGTTCAGCCGTGGCGGCATTGAAGGACTTGCAACTGTTGCGAACGAGGACCCATGGTTTGCACGCGCAGCCTTCGCCCTGCTGGCTGGCGGCTTCGCCGTCAAAGCGGGCGTCATGCCGGTTCACGCCTGGTTGCCGAGTGCGATGGTCGCGCCGACGCCCGTGTCGGGGCTACTCCACGCGGTGGCGGTCGTCAAAGCCGGCGCGTTCGGCGTCGCCCGGACCGTCATCGACGTCTTCGGCCCGGAGACGGTCGCCGAAATCGGCATGGGCGTCCCGCTTGCAACGCTTGCGGGAGCGACGATCATCATCGCCAGTCTGTTCGCGCTTCGCCAGGACAATCTCAAAGCACGGCTTGCGTACTCGACGATCGCCCAGCTTTCCTATATCGTGCTTGGGCTGTCGCTGCTGACGCCGATGGCACTCACTGGCGGCTTACTCCACATTCCGGCCCATGCATTCGCGAAGTTAACCTTATTCCTCTGTGCCGGGGCGTTGTACGTCCAACTCGATGTCAAATATATAAGCGAGATGCCTGGTATCGCCCGCCGAATGCCAGTTACGATGTCTGCCTTTTCGCTTGCTGCGTTCAGTATGGCTGGCCTGCCGATTCTGGCTGGCTTTGTTAGCAAATGGCACATTATGTGGGGTGGCGCACAGGCCGGCAACCTGCTCGTCCCCGCCGTCCTCGTCACCTCTGGTGCGTTGAACGTCGCCTACTTCTGGCCGATCATCTATACTGCCTTCTTCGAAACAGCAGCCGACCACGGCGGCAAACCCGTCCTCGAGTCGCCCTTTGGTGGCAAGCCCGCCAAAGCCGTCGACTATCGTGCCGACGGCGGCACGGTCGACGACGGTGGCGATGACGACGAAACTGACCACGGCACCGACGACCACGACCATGCTGAAGATGATCACGATAACCATCACGGACACGGCCACGTCGAACTTCCGCCGAGTGACGGCTGGAGCCGACCGATGGGCCGGTTCAGCGAAACGACGCCACTGATGCTCGTACCACTGATGACGACGGTCACGCTTGCAATTCTGTTCGGTATCGTCCCCGATCACATGGTCTTTTTCGACCTGATCGAGGGAATCGTCGCCGAGGCCGGGGAGGTGAGCCTCGATGGATGAACTGCTTTCGGTGCCGCCGGCACTGATCGTCGCCCTCGCGCTCGTGGCCGTCCCGTTGCTCTCGAGGCGACTGGCTCACGGGGTTGGGACCACTGCACTACTGGCGGTCGTCGGCTGGGCGCTCGTTGTCCCCGACGGAACGGGGCCGACGACGACGTTCATGGGCTTTGAGTTGCTGTTGCTCGAGGTCGATGGCTTTACGCGGCTCATGGCGATCATTTTCGGTGGCTTCGGTGCGTCTGCGGTCGCCTACGCCTATTTCGCCGAGACGAGCAGCCGCCACCTGATGTGGGGGCTTGGCTACGTCACCGCCTCGCTGTGGACCGTGATGGTCGGCGACTGGCTCAGCCTCGTCGTCGGCTGGGAGGCAATGGCCATCGCCAGTACGATTTTCGTCTGGCTCTCCGGTGGTGGGGCCATCCGTGCAGGCTATCGGTATGCGCTGGCTCACGCCATCGGCGGGAGCTTGCTCATCGCCGGCATCGCCCTCTATCTGTTCTATGGTGCCCCCGAGGCCGGCGCGAGCGCCTTGCACTTTACCGACAGCGGCATCGGCGGCCTCGAGGTTGCCCTCGCTGGGATCACGTTCTCGGTGCCGGCGTTGGTCGCCGGCGTCGGTATCGGCGTCAATACGGCGATGATCGGCTTACATAGCTGGTTGCCAGACACCTATCCAAGTCCAAACGTCGCCACATCGGTCTTTTTGGCCTGTTATACGACGAAAACCGCGGTGTATGCGGCCTACCGGGCGTTCCCGGAGGGGAACATCTACCTGGCCTACATGGGTGGGGCGATGGCCATCTACGGGGCCGCCTACGCGTTAGCCCAGAAAGACATGCGCCGGCTGCTGTCCTATCACATCCAGGGCCAGGTCGGGTTCATGCTCGTCGGCGTTGGCGTCGGCTCGACGCTCGGTATCGCCGGTGCCTTCGCCCACCTGTTCAACCACATCCTGTATAAGGGGCTGCTCTTTATGGCCGCCGGCATCATCATCCTCAAACTCGGCAAGGAGAGTCTCGATAAGTTCGGTGCCATCGGCACGACCGCACCGATTGCCCTGGGGGCCTTCCTCGTTGGCGCGCTCT
>LKMM01000151.1 GCA_001563885.1 Natrialbaceae archaeon B1-Br10_E2g27 | reverse complement strand
TGTTAATTCCAGCCGACCCATCTTGGGAAGGTCGAGGGAAATTAAATTCGCCTGCGACGGCACGGCCCGTTTTGGGGCGTGCGGTCAAAACGGTGAAGCCTCGGGGCTTGACCCCGAGGTACTTCACACGGCTGTCTGCTCGAGTAGTTTCCACGACCAGCTTTTTTACCCGACCGCACTTCGCTCACGTCCAATCGAGCACCCAGCTACCGGTCTGTCTCCCAGACGTCTGCGACCGGACTCGAGTTCGACGAGCGTCGACGCGACCGCGAGAACGACCGTTTCTGCGAGGGCTCACTCGATCGGCCGTCGCCAGACGCCGACGAACTGCCGGCAATCGCCGCCTGGGGATCGAACGCCGGCAACTCGGGCTCTGTGATCCGGTCGACCTGGGCGTTGAACCACTCGGGCATATCCGTACGGGCACGCTCGAACAACTCGAGCAGGCTCGAGTCGGCCAGATAGGTCGAGCCGTAGTCGTCGGGCGCGCGAATCACTCGCCCGCAGGCCTGGATGACCGTCCGCAAGGCGGCCCGATAGTACCACGCCCACTGGCCTTCCTCGAGTCGGTGTGCGACCCGGGAGTCACCGGTGTTCAAATACGGGGCCTTACAGAGCAGTTGCCACCGACAGAGATCGCCTTTCAAATCGAGGGCTTCCTCCATCTTGACCGAGAGAAAGACGTCGGGGTCGTCGGTCGCCTTCCAGGCCTCTAACTCGGCGTCGCGGCCGTCACGGTCGTGTGTCCGGATGCGCTCGCCGACGCCGAAATCACGGAGGAAGTCGGCAAGCCGTTGTTGAATATCATAGGAGTGGGCGTGGATCAGTCCCTTCTCCTCGGGATGGTGGGCCATCAGTCGGACGATCGTCCGGGCAATCTTCGGCGTCGTCTCTTCGCGGTGTTCGTAGGTCATCTTCCCCTGTGTGACGTCGAAAAGCGGCCGGTTCTCGACGGGGAAGGTGTGGCCCACGTCGACGAGCGCGACGTTTGCGGGTTCTAAGCCGACCTGCCGGCAGAAGGCTGCCTTGTTGAGGATCGTCGCCGATAGGAGTACGAACTTGTTCCCCCGGTCCCAGACCGTATGGGAGAGGTACTTTTCGGGGTTCATCGGTTTGATCGTCAGCGGTCCACCACGTTCGCTCTCGTTGCCCGCCTGGTCGTCCGAACGCTCCGGCTCGGACTGATCGACCAGCCACGTCGTTGGACTCTGTGGGTCCCGGTAGTCGGCGACGAACCACTCGAGTTCGCCGATTAGCTCCTGCAAGCGGTCGCGTTCGCGGACCTCGCCGGGCGAAAGCGATTGTTGGGCAAGCAGGTCGTCTTTGCGCCGGTTGCAGGTGTCTGCGAGGTTATCAGCGTAGCGAACGGCACGTTCTGTGCCGTCGATTTCTGGAACCCGAAGCTCGTCCCAGAATGGAACGGTTCGGGGACCGAGTTGGATCGTCGCGTACATCTCTGCCCACTCGGCCAGCCCGTGGGCCTCGTCGATGACGACGACGTCGCGTTTGCGAAACACCTCGCTGCCAGCCGTCTGCATGAAATATGCGAGTGTCATCGCCGCAATGGCCCGGTTCGAGGCAATCGCCCGATCCGAAAAGTACGGACACCGGTGTTTGACCGAACAATCATAGCCACGTTCGCGAACACAGGGTGCCTGATTGACTGGCGTATTTCGTTCTTCGGGCAGAATACAGGTGTAGTTTGACTTTCCACGGATAATGTTCAGATCGGAGAGCAACTCGTCTTCGGCGACGTCGTCGAGCTGGGAGACCTGCGGCGTCGTATAGTAGGCACCGGTGGCCTCACTCGGGTCGGCTTCGTCGACAGTTTGGGCACAGCCAGCAACGGCTCGCGCGAGCAGGGACTTGCCGCTGCCGGTCGGTGCGCGTACGAGGACGACGTCGTTGCCGGCCCGAAAGGCGTCGTGGATGTCAGCCAACGCTTGCTCTTGGTTCCCGCGATAGCTCGGGGCGGGAAACGCCTCGAAGATCCGGTCTGTGTTCACCGTTCGGGAGACAGGCGGCCGCGTTGGTAATACTGTCGAAGGTGCTGTCCCGCCGAAGCCAGTGCCTACCGCCAGTTCGAGTTCGGGTGTCACCCCGTAGGCGTCGGTTACACCAGGGTAGCTCGTCGATTACAAATACGAACTCGGCCGTCAAATCGACGTGCGGAAGGGTCGCTCAGCGGTAGAGCACCGCGGTGTCTTCGACCCGCGGCGGCTTCACTACTGCTGGACGGACGTCGTGAGCGGTTCTCGCCGCCCCAAAGGTGGCGCGAATCGTCACACAGTTCCCTCCGGCAGTAACAGCCTCGTGGCGTTCAAATCCCACCCCTTCCGCTTTGGCACGGACGGCATCAACCCCGGTGGTGTTCGTGCCTGCCTCGGCGTCGGCCATGGCTGTGGTGACGCCGTCACGGACCGCATGCCAGTGTCCGTCCTCCCCCCTACCCCTGTCTTTTATCGATCATCGAGTGCTTCCTGTAACGCCGCCACAACGTGCTCGTGATCTTCCTCGAGCAGCGTCGAAAACGGTGTCACAGGCTCGGGGTCTGGAGTCTTTTCCGCAATCGGTTTTCGCCACCACTTGACGTCGCGCCAGGCTCCCTGGGCGTAGCCAATCTCCGGAAACGACCCCAACAGTTCGAACCCGAGACGCTCGTGGAACGCTTCAGCCTCGGGATTTGGAACCGCCGTCACCGCATAGACGTCCCGGACGCCCTGGTGGGCGAGAATCGAGCAGACACCAGCATAGAGTGTGCGTCCAATCCCCGCGTTCTGGGCGTGAGATCGAACGTAGACGGAGAGTTCGACGACCCACTCGTAGGCGTCGTGTTTGCGAAGCGGACTCGCGTAGGCGTAGCCGACAACCTCCTCACCGTCGTCTGCAACCAGCCACGGATAGCGCTCGAGTGTGTGGTCGATTTTCCGCTCGATATCGGCGACTGTCGGCGGGTGTTCATCGAACGTAACTGGCGTCGACTCACAGTACGGTGTGTAAATTTCCCTGATGGCGGGCGCGTCACCGTCACACACGACACGAAGCTCAAACGTCACACGCTGGAGTTCGTGTCGAAGATAATAAATCGGGTGTCGTTCGGGCGGCACGTATGCGAGACGCCGATTGTGACTCCCGACGCTGTTTCGATCAGATCACTGGGCGAGGTGCCTCGAGGTCGTCTTGTCGACGGCCTCGAGTCGGTCGATGTCGTCTTCGGTCGCATCCTCGGGCAACGCCTCGAGACACGGATAACACAGCAGATACTCGCCTTTCTCGAACTCGAGGGTCATCGCGGTTCCGGCGCTCCCATCACGGTCGCCGAACGTCCAGAGGTTTTCCATCCCGCCTGCGACGCTTACCCGCCGCCGGCAGCCATCACAGGTATCGCTGGTCATACTTGAGTACTGGTTCCGTACGATGAAAGTCGTTATGCCGGGTCAGCTGAGAGGTGCCAGCGATAGCAGCATCGAACCGACCGAGCTAGTGAACTGGTAAACGCAAATATTCGACGCGCTTACAGTAACAACAGGAAGTTCCCACGACTTTAGTCGTGTGGAGGATCTCAAGGCGGGTTCTCCGCGTCGTTGATCCCCTCGAAGGTTTCGTGAGTGTAGGCATACCGCCACCGCTGGAGAATCGCTCGTGTGACGAGTGAAACAGCACGCACAGTGATGCAGGATGGCCAAACAGGACGGCTTGGGGCATCGGGAGGTGGGTGGAAATGTCGTCTCGGTGCGTCAGGTTTCGGGTGGCAGTCGAATCGGAAATTTCGCTCCCGGTCGTCCGTGTAGTGGGCGGCGTAGTTCCCGTTCAGACTCCATCGTATGTCAATCCGAGCAGTCGATGCCTCACCGACGCCATCGGACAGTTCGATCGAGAGCATCTGTGGGTTCAACGGGTCGTCCAGTGATGCTGTCTCGACCAGCGGTTCCTGCTCTACAACCAGTTCTCGAATCTCGCGTAACGCCCCGGCATCAATCGGTCCGAACATCTCTGAGTGTTCGGTTGGCTGAACATCCTGAGAGGACCCATCGTCTTTGCCGTCAGTCATACGACGATGGACGGACCGTCGTCACCATCGTTGTCCGTGTCCGTACCAGTAAGGTGGCCGGTACGACGTGCCTCACCGATAGCGAGTGTCGCTTGTGCGAGCGCGAGGTTTCGGCGTGTCGTTTGCCATTCCGTGAGGAGCGCTCCGTAGTCGCTGTCGGCGTCCGAAACGTCTAGTTCCCGGGCGAATTCCTCGGGAGAATCGACGCCGTATTCTTCACGCCAGCTCTGTATCGTCGCCTTCATTTCAGCGATTCCAGCTGCGATCTCCTCGAGTGTTCGTTCCGCAAGCAGCGACTGTGCATGTTCGGTAACGATAGCCGTTTCAGACCGGCGATACAGTGTCGTCTGTCCATCTTGGGATATCTCCACCTCGCCGGCGTTTACGAGCGTCCGCAAGTGTTTTCTTGCCGTCGTCGGCGAGACGCGGGCACGGTCGGCGATCTGTGGTGCAGATACAGGATCGTAAACTCGACAGCTGATCTCATAGACTCGTTCGAAGGGAGTCGTCCCCTCGACCCACTGTTCGAGGACAACGTCGTTTACATCACGGTACTCGGTACCGCCATCCGGACTCGTTCGGCGAGCTGGGGGCGTCTCTTCGGACATGGGTAACCCAACATGGGGGAAGTATAATAATCTCCGGGGTAATATACTGAGGGTCTCAACACGTACCTCTTGTTTGTGTCGGGCTAACGCGTTAGTATCGTCCTATCGCTATCGGGGCTCGGTGGCGTCGAAAAGAGCGCACAAACTACTTGGATTTGATCTCTTCGAACTTATTGAGCAGTGCTTCGGCCGATTCACCGGAGTCATACTCCACTTCGCCGTGATAGATCGTCCGTTCGTCGTCGAAATCCGCATCCACTCTCGAGGCCTGCATCTCGCGGCGCTCGTGTTCGTCTTCGTCATAGGCACCCATTGACATGGTACTTATACACATGTTTGTCGCTGACACACATGAATGTAACGGTCGTTCAGTGCTGTCGTCCAGTCGTAGATCCAAGAGTCGGTTCTTAGAGACAACGAACAGTATATGCGGGTTCGCCGCGTAGCCTACGCCGTGGCACGGCCGCTTCGATTTCGATACTCGCCCGAGTCCTGGAGTGAACAACGCGTTAGACGAAAGATTCTCCAGCCACTTCGATCGAACATCGGCGCTCGAGCCGTCGCTCCGCGGTTCGACGTTGGCGGCTCCTGGGAAACCCATCGCTTCGAGATGAAAAACGGCGATCTCGCACTCTTTGCTCGGGACGATAACGAGGCCTACTGGATGGGCAACACCGAGACGCCGTCGTCGTTGTGGCGTACCGATAAGTTCGGGTGGAACGACGTTCCGTACCACGTCGCCCGGTGGGCTCAGCGGGAACTGCTGTCGACACTCCACGAGGAAGACCGCTGGCTCGCCGACTATCCACATATTTCCTGGTACTTTCTGCCCGTGTTCATGTCTAAAGACGGCCGCGAGGCCACCCGGGCGTTCTTCCGCGAACACGCCGCAGGCTTCCCCGACGCCGGCCGCCGCGAGACGACCCGCTTTTTCGAGCAGTTTCTCGCAACGGGCGTTCTCGACCCCTACCGACACGTCATGTCGGGCAAACTCGGCACCAGCGACCACGTCGACCGGGTGCGAATGAGCGCCGCGATGGCAGAGTTCATCGCCGCTAAACTCCTCACTGAGGCGGGGTATGCAGTCGTCCCCGAAATCGAGGTGACGACGGGTCACTCACTCGACTTTCGCGCAAAAAACGGCGATACCAACGTCCTCGTCGAGGTCACCCGCCCACAGCCGCCAGCGAACCGCTCAGCCGCCGGCCCCGTCGCCGCTGTCCGCGACACCGCCGAAACCAAATCCGACGGCCAACTCGCCAAACACGGCGGTGGCGCTGTGCTCTTTGTCGACTGCTCCAGTTTCCGTGACGACAACTGGAATGCCGTCCGCGGCGAACAACCCGAGGTCTATCACCGACCCGCCGTCGTCTACCGCGCCCGCCCCAACGGCCACGTCGAAGGTTACCAGAAAGGCCGCGTCCCGCTTGATCTCGAGGACGTGATGACGATCCTCGAGTGAGCCAGTCATACGTTCCCGGGTGCTATCGTCCAAACAGACGAGTGTGAATTCCACCCAGCAACCGTTCTGACTCGAGTACGTCACCCAGATGCGCGCGGTCAGCGAAGAGGGGGCCTGGGAGTCGTGGTTGTACTTTTTTGTCGATAGAATTCGCCAGCAGGCTGCCGACGCCGTCGAGCGAACGGATGAGTTCCGGGCGTTGCGCCGGGAGTACGAACTGACCTACGGTCACGAAAAAACCGCCGCTGACCGCTTCGAGATGTGTCTGTTCCAGTATCCCTACGTCACGACGAACGAAGTGGCGAACGTCCTCGAGGTAACTCGTCTTTTAGTGGATGCCATCCCATTGACATCCTCCTCCGCGTGAACGCGGGAGGAATCCCACGGCACCACACCGTTGAGTTGGGAATTTCAGGTTTGCAGACCACCAAGCCAACGCACCGTTCGAATCGGTGAGTGGCCGGTCTGTGGGC
>LKMM01000150.1 GCA_001563885.1 Natrialbaceae archaeon B1-Br10_E2g27 | reverse complement strand
GTCCACCGGCGAGCGCGTTCGGCCAGGATCAATATGTCGAGCCAGGGCGGGATCTGTGACGAACTACGAAAATCCAGAGAACGTCGTCTCGAGACCCACGCAGACGACTAGCTCCCTCGAAGCAGTACCCGTTTCGTGAAAAATCAGCTCCCTGCAGTGGATCGTTAGGGAACGATGACTGCTCGACCTTCGATCTCGCGGTGCTCGAGTTTTTCAGCGACGTCGTTGACCTCGTCTAACCCGTAGCGTTCGGTGTGGAGGTGGACGTCGCCGCGGTCGACGAGCGAGACGAGTTCCTGGAGTTCGGTGTACTTGCCGACGATGTTTCCGCGGAAAGACAGCTCGCCGGCGACGAACGCCTGGCAGGGTTCGTGGACGTGACCGCCGTAGCCGATGACGTGGTGGTCGCCGCCCGCGGCAGCGATATCGGGTCCGTAGGCAGTGGTCTCGTCCGCGCCGACGAAATCGAGAATCTGCTGGGCACCGACGTCGTCAGTTAGATTCGCGATCACCTCCGGCACCTCCGCTTCGCTCGAGTTGATCGTATGGTGGGCTCCGAGGTCGTCGGCGAGTTCGAGGGCTTTGTCTTTGAGATCGACGGCGACGATGTCGGCGGCGCTCATCGCGTCGATACACTGCAGGCCGATGTGACCGAGGCCACCGATGCCGATGACGACGCAGGTGTCACCGGGGTTGAGTTCGGCGACGGCCTTCTTTGCGGCGTGGTAGGCCGTGATTCCGGCGTCTGCGTGGGGGGCGATGTCGGTCGGGTCGACACCGTCGGGAAGCGGGATTACCGCCCGTTCGCTCGTGTGGAGATACTCGGCAAAGCCGCCGTCGGTCGTGAGTCCGTTGAACGCGTCGTTTTCACAGTACATGTCTTCCCCGAGCCGGCAGGGCCGACAGGTACCACAGGTCTGGACGGGATGACAGATCACCGGATCGCCCTCCTCGACGAGCGTTACGTCCGAGCCGACCTCGGCGACGATGCCCGCGTTCTCGTGGCCGAGTGTCATTGGCAGTTCCTGTGGGACGTACTCGACCCACTGGCCCTCGATAATGTGATTGTCAGTCTGACACCACCCTGCGCCCTCGATTTCGACGATGACGTCGTCCGGACTCTGTGCACTCGGTCGATCGATCTCCTCGATCTCGAGTGCGTCGGTCATATCGTGGGTGTACTCGTTGAGTCTGGCTGCTTGCATGGTCCACTGCTGTATTCTACACCATTAATCAAAACGTTCGCTATCGACCTCACACGAACTGACCGTAATACCAAGCCCAGAGAGCACTCAAATGTACAGCACAAAACGCCAAAACCAGTACAACTCCTACGAGACGGCCACAGCCACGGAGTCAACCAACGTCGTGTTATTTTTTAACTTCGAGCAACGCGACTCGCTCACAAACGAGGGCAGCAAGTGAGGCGTCAGTGGCCGCCAGTTCGGCCTCCGAAATGTCGAAGAAGGTTCGGAGAACCTCGGTATCGGGGGCTTTGAGCGTTGATATCTGCTCGAGGACCGACTCCAGAGCAGCGAGGTCCTCGATGGCCCCAAATTCACGGCTGTCGGGCTCGCGGTCGTCGCCCGAGGCTGGATCCGCATCGACCAGCACCACTGCGTTGCACTCGCCTTCGGCAACGCCCATCTCGAGGGCGCGATCGATCTGCCGACGGCCCGCAGCGTAGAGCAAGATTTCGACCGCCCGGTCGCGGGCGACGTTTTCGCCGCGGTCGATCGCCCGGTCGGCAAAGGCAACAGCACGTTCGAGGTGGGTTCGGTCGGCGACGTAGTTGGCGTCGAAGGTCTGGATCGTCACCTGATATTGGTCGGCTATCGTGGCGATTCGCTCGAGGAACGCATCGAGATCGGCAACTGCGAGTCGGCACTCGAGTAGCTCCATCAGAAATCACCCAGGCTTGCTTGGGTTTCATCATCGGATCCCTCTCGAGTCGACGCGCTAGTCCCACCGCCGCTGCCCGTGCTCGTCGACGTGGCGGTCAGTTCACCGGTGTCGGGATCGATTGGTTCGACACCATCCATCGAGGGGTCCTCGCGGCCGGCGTTCTCGAGAATAGTCTCTGCAGTCTTCTCGCCTTTCAGGACGGCCAAGACGACACCCTTGTCCACACTGCGCAGGGCTGCCGGTTCCTCAATGCCAGCCCCATAGAGCCTACGGGCACGCTTGCGGCCAACGCCGCTGACCGAGACCAACTCGAGCAGTTCCTCGCTCACGCCGTGTTCGACCCGAGCACGGGCCTCTCTGACGGCGACGGTCCACTCTGAATCGATCTCGCGGGCCAGCGATTCAGCCGCACCGAGCAGCCACTCGGCGGTGTCGACCTTTCCGCGGAGGTCACCGGGGCCGATCGAATAGCGTTCCGTGATGGTCTCCTCGTCGGTTTCCTCAGCCCAATCCTCGAGTAATTTTCCCGTTTTGAGGGCTGCAAGCCAGTCCTCGAAGCGATTCTCTTCGAACTCGCTTGGCGGGTCACCGAGTAGTTCGGCCTCACGTTCGTAAAATAACTCACCGAAGCGTTCTGCCTCGCCCGAACGCAAGTAGAGTTCGTACATATCCGGGGTCCGGGAGACGAGTTGGTAAAGTCCAAGCGCCGTCGGGCGGTCGTCGGCCGTCTCGAGGCCGTGGACAATCTCGGCGGCGCTCATCGGATCGAGATAGAGCCGCGAGACGGTGTGGCCGAGATTCGTCGCCTCGAGCTCTTCGTTCGAATTGTCCGAGGAGAGGTCGGCTGCTGCGGTGAACGCACTCTCCGCGGAGGCCTTCGACGCCTCGTCGCCACCCCGTTCGATGAAGTCGTTGCGCTCGAGATACACAAGCACCTCGTCTGTAACCCGCTCGAGACGGCCGGCTTCGCTCGATTGACTCGCATACAACGTCGCCTCGAGGAACTCGAGGAGTCCGTTGCGGGTGCGGGCGAAGCCGGAGGCGATGGTGGCGAGGACGTGGGTTCGCAAGGCGGGCTGGGCGGCCAGTTTCGACCGAACGGGTTCAGGATCAGCCCAAATGTAGCGGTCGAACAGCTCCTCGCTATCCTCGTGACTCTTGGCGAGTAGGACAGCTTCGCCGTAGGGATCGAGTCCCGGCCGACCCGCCCGCCCCATCATCTGGTGGACCTCGAGGACGTCGAGGGGAGCCATCCCGCCCGCGCTAGGATCGAACCGTCGCCAGTCCCGGACGATCACCCGGCGGGCAGGCGTGTTGACACCTGCCGCCAGGGTGGGCGTCGCCGAGATAACCTTGAGCAAGCGCTCCCGGAAGGCATCTTCGACGAGGCTCCGCTGGGTCGCAGAGAGCCCGGCGTGGTGAAACGCTGAACCGCGTTCGACACAGTCGGCCAGTTCTCGGCTCGTCTCGGTGTCGCTATCGTCGCGGATCGCTGCGGCGAGGTCGGCCAGATCGGCTTGCTCGTCGTCGGTGAGTGTCTCACTCGAGACGCCGCCCAGTCGGCGGGCCGCTGCTTCGGCATTGCGCCGGGAGTTGACGAAGACGAGCGAAGAGCCCCCCTCAGCCAGAATATCGCGGACGAGTGCAGCCTCCTGTTTTTCGGTTCCCTCGACGGGCACCTCCCGAGTCGAGCCATCATCGAAATTCAAGGCGTTGCCGTAGTGGACGCCCATTCGGAGGTCGATCGGTCGCCACTCGCGGTCGACGAGCGAGGCCTCGAGCCAGTCTGCGATTTCGTCGGCGTTGCCGACCGTCGCCGACAGCGCGACCACCTGTAGTGTCGGGTTGAGCCGGCGGAGTTTCGCGAGCGTCACCTCGAGCGTTGGTCCCCGAGTTCGGTCGTCGATGAGATGGACCTCATCGGAGACGACACAGGTTAGCTCAGAGAGCCAATCGGCACCGTTTCGCACGAGCGAGTCGACCTTTTCGCTGGTGGCGACGATGATGTCTTTGGTCGCAAGCCAGTCGCTTGTCGATTCGTAGTTGCCGGTCGTCACGCCCGTCGTGACGCCGAAGCGTTCGTAGGCCTCGAACTCGGCCTGTTTTTCGCTTGCGAGTGCTCGAAGCGGGACGATATAGAGGGCTTTCCCACCGCGCTGGACTGCTGACAACATCGCCAAAGCGGCGATCATCGTCTTCCCGCTCGCGGTTGGAACGGCCGCAACGAGATTTTCGCCGTCGGTCGCCCCCTTCTCAACCGCCGCAGCCTGTGGCGGATACAACTCCTCTACCCCTTCCTCACGAAAGTGCTCGAGCGCTCCCGGGGGGAGCCCCGACAGCTCCTCGACGTTCATTAGCCGCCCTTTGGCCGTCCCGTGATTTAAACTGTCGTCTCTGGCCGATGGCTACGTCTCCTCGAGTCCTCGGAGGGCTCGCTTTCGCTCGCGTCGATGAGCGAGAAGATCGGCACAGGTCTTAAAAAAGATGAGAACGAGTATCGCCCCCATGGGTTCTCGTGTGAACGTGGCGACGCCTGTCCCGACGAAGGTGGCACCAAAGAGCGCCAGAAACCGCGGCCCCGGTTCGACCAGCAACGAGACGGGACCACGGCGTTCGTACTCGCGGCCGCCGAGATACTCATACCAGTACGAAAAGAGATGCGAGACGACGAGGCTAGCAGCAACGAGGGCGACGACGAACGGACTCGCGGGCGCAATCGGGATGTCTTGTTCAAAGAACGGGATCAACACGACGAACGCACCCAAAATGAGCCAGAACGTAGCGTAGTTCCCAGCGAGCGCACCCGCAATCTCTCGATTCGGTCTCCCGATGTAGGCCTCAGGGGGTTCGCCGTCGATATCAATGAACGAGCGAATCGCTCCGGGATCGTCGGTCCCTTCGGCCCGGTGGATCTTCCCAACGTAGATCGCTCCGATGACGCCAGCCTCGAGCCAGTAGGCCAACAGGAGAGCATGGGCTTGCCAGTCGTACCACCAGATCACGACCAGCGACGCGAGGTTCGCAAAAATCACCCCGACAAAGCCAGCCTGTGATCGTTTCCACGACGAGTACACGGTAAATGCAACTGCGGTTGGATAGTTCACTATTTCGATTAGTCATGGCAGGTCCCAGTCGCGGTGAACTGACCGTCGGCACGTAGACCAACCGATGGCTTCGGTCCCGTCAGGGCTTTAGTCGCGTCGTCCAAACAGGAGGTATGAAAATCGAATTCGACGAGGATACCTGCATCGGAATGTACCAGTGTGTCGCCGAGTGGGGAGATGGTTTCGAGAAGGACAAAGACACGGGCAAGGCCGTGTTGCTCGAGGCCGACGAGCCCGAAGACGGGGTCTACGTCCGAGAGATTCCCGAAGATGCCGAACTCGACGCGAAGTTCGCCGCCCGGACCTGTCCGGTCGACGCGATTAGAGTCTACGATGACGACGGCGAGCAGATAATTCCGTAAGCGGGGTCGAACGCTCGAGGATTACGCCGGCCCCAGCCAGGCGTCTGCTGCGGTTGGTTATGTGATTTTTTCGTACTGCTCGGAGAGCTTTTCAGCCGCCTCGCCGAGTTGGTTGCGCTCGAACTCGGTGAGATCCCACTCGACGACCTCCTCGATACCGTCGCTGCCGAGTTTACACGGGACGCCGAAGGCGGTGTCCTCTTGGCCGTACTCGCCCTCGAGGACGACACTACACGGCAGGACCTCGCCCGTATCGCGGAGGATGGCCTCGACGGTGTGGCCAACGCCCGTGGCTGGCCCCCACTCGGTTGCGCCTTTCTTTTCGATAACGTTCATCGCCGAGGTCTGAAGTTCAGAGAGGAGCTGTTCTTTCTCCTCGTCGGTAAACTCCAGATCCTGGCCGTCGACGCGAACTTTCGAGAAGACCGGGACCTGTGCGTCGCCGTGTTCGCCCAAGATTGTCGCCTCGACGTTCTGGACTGGGGCATCGTACCGTTCGGCGATAACATACCGGAACCGCGCGGAGTCGAGTCGGCCGCCGAATCCGACTACCTTCTCGCGGGCGCGCTCGCCGGATTCATACAGGTGTCGGTTGAGTAGGTCGACCGGGTTCGAGGTGGTCACAGTGACGAAATCGTCGTTGTACTCGGCGAGCTGGGAGCCGATGTCTTCCATGATCGGCGCGTTGTCGCCCGCAAGGTCGATTCGCGTCTGACCGGGCTGGCGCGGGATACCCGCCGTGATGACGACGACGTCCGAGCCGGCCGTATCCTCGTAGTCGCCTTGCCGAACCGTCGTGTTCGAGTCGTAGGCCGCCCCGTGGTTGACGTCGGCGGCCTGCCCAATCGTGGTCTCTTCTTGATCCGGAATGTCCACGAAGACGAGTTCGTCTGCAACGCCCCGAAGCGCGATGTTGTAGCCCGCTGCGGCCCCGACCGTTCCGGCCGCACCGACCACGCTAACTTTCGTCATACCACGTAATCCTCAGCCAGCCCACGCGTTAAATCCGTCGGATTCTTCACGTTAAACCGAAATTGACGATAGAGAATACGTCGACCGTCGAACTCATCGCAACGAATCGAGCATCTCGATGGACAGCTTCGTCGTCCATACCGCTCCCCCGAGGGATCGAATCGATAAAGAGGAGATAGCCCGCCCGCTCGAGTAATGCCTCGAGTCAGCGTCATTGGCGGTGGACGGATTTCGGACGACGAACGCGAGCGTGCCGTGGCAGTCGGTCGTGAACTCGG
>LKMM01000149.1 GCA_001563885.1 Natrialbaceae archaeon B1-Br10_E2g27 | reverse complement strand
TGTTAATTCCAGCCGACCCATCTTGGGAAGGTCGAGGGAAATTAAATTCGCCTGCGACGGCACGGCCCGTTTTGGGGCGTGCGGTCAAAACGGTGAAGCCTCGGGGCTTGACCCCGAGGTACTTCACTACCCCTCGAGACGGTGTCACAGCTGGCGCGACGAATCGAAACGGGTAAAAACGTCTCTCGAGTAGGTGAGAGTGAGCCGAGGTAGCCTAGCCTGGCCAAGGCGGCAGATTCGAAATCTGCTGTCCTCACGGACTCGGGAGTTCAAATCTCCCCCTCGGCGCTTTTCAGGACACGATACGGCGAGCGAAGCGAGCACGTCTTCGCGTCGTTTCCCCCCGGCGCGATACGACACCACCCAACCCACTCCTCGAGACACCTCGACGCGATGACTGATCCCCATCACATGCAAGGCAGTTGGTTTTGAGCGCGTGGCTGGTTAGAGCGTACTCATGAAGGTACTCGAGCGGCCCCAACTGGATCGGGGTGAGTCTATTCGATGAGCCGAGACGACGACCACGACGAACCGTTCCATCCCCTGGGTGAGGAGGCCGAAGAGAACTACCGGAAGTTGCTCGAGGACGGCGACCACGACGCCGATCTCGGAATGGCGATGGCGAAAGATGCGATGCGAGTGACCAAAGGCGAACTGTCGGAGACGGAGTTTTACGATCGCTATCACGAGGACGTCGTCTCCGAGTTCGGCGAGGACGACCGGCCGATGGCCGAGGAAATCGAGGCCGCCCGCGAGGAGAGTCGACTCGAGTCGGCGCTGTCACGACTGGGAGCCGACGAGGAGACTCGCCGCGAGACGATGAAGAAGATGGGTGTGGGTGCAAGTGCGCTAGGGTTTGGCGCGTGGGCGACGAGCGATGGTGGAGAGGAGGCGAACCCGAGTGTGATGCAAGACACTGAAGACGAAGCCGACGGCGACGGCGTCCAGTGGGGGATGGCGCTTGATCTGGAGACGTGTGATGGCTGTCTCTCCTGTGTAGTGGCCTGTAACGCAGAGCACAACTGGGACGCGGGGGCAAACTGGATGTACATCATCGCCTACGAGGATGGCATCGTCGACTCCCCCGACGCCGACGATTTCGAATCCACCCGCGATTTCGAGTATCTGATCCGGCCCTGCCAGCACTGTACGGACGCCCCCTGTGAGAAGGTGTGTCCGACGACGGCCCGTCACACGCGAGACGAAGGTGGACTCGTCTTGACCGATTACGACGTCTGTATCGGCTGTCGGTACTGTCAGGTCGCCTGCCCCTACGGCGTCAACTATTTCAGCTGGGACGATCCGGAGGTTCCGGTCGAAGAACACGACGAGGAGATGATGTACGACCAGCGCGGTCGCTGGGTCAGCGGCCACGGGCCAAAAGGTGTCATGGAAAAGTGTATCTTCGACCCCGCCCGCCAGGACGGACAGATGGGCGAGGAGATGGTCGGCCGCGTCGCCTGTGCCGACGCCTGTCCACCCGGAGCCATCCAGTTTGGCGATATGAACGACCCCGAAAGCGACCCCCAGCAGTATCTTGAAAACACCGCGTTAGCCCGCGCGCTCGAGGACGATCCGGACGACGACGATCTTCAGGAGGCAATCGCCGTCATAGACGGTGACCAAGAGCCAGCCGACGACGAAGGGCTGACCGAGGAGGACGCAGAACGTCTCCTGCAGGGTGAGTACGGCGACAACGAATCGCAGTTTCGGTTACTCGAGGAGTACAACACGAACCCAAACGTCGTCTACATCGGGAACGAGCCTGGCCCACGCGCCGAACAGGTCGAGGGGCCAGTCGCCTACGAGGACGTCGGCCAGGTCGACAACCGCGAGAACGTCCTAGAGGAACAGACCGTCCGCTTTGGCGGACTCGGGTTGTGAATTCGCTATAGCGAACTCGAGTCCCGAACCGCCTTCGTCTGCTTTGGCAAGAGTGTGGCGTAATAACTCGGGCATTTCTTGTCGGTCGCGACGAAATCCAGGCTATGACCCAACGAAACCACCTGATCGTCGCCATGTTGTGGATTGCAGTCGCGGGCCTGATGGCGATCAGCATCGATCCGACGGAACCGACCTCGCTTGCGACGATCGCCCAATCGTTCGTCGTATTGATGGCGCTCTTTTTGGCCGTAATGTATCTGTTCGATCCGTTCGGAATCGTCGATTACGGACCAGACGAATAAAAGGGTCAGTCGTCTGCGGGCGCAAGCGGCTGGTCTTCGCTTGCGAGTAGCCGATCTAGGGCGTCGACCATCGCCTCGACGCTCGCGCGGGTGATGTCGGCTTCGCTTCTGGCGACGGTCACCGAGCGGTCGTTGCGCGCCATCGTCACTTCGACGGTGACGACCGCGTCGGTACCGCCGGTGACGGCGTCGACGTGATAGGACTCGAGTTCGGCGTCGGCGACCGAGCCAAGCGCCTCACGGACGGCGGAGACGGCTGCATCGACGGGACCCGAACCGGTGCCGCTGGCGACGCGTTCTTCGCCGTCGACGGCCAGCCGGATGCTCGCGGTCGGGACCGCCCCGCCGCTGGTCGCGGTGAGATCGAGCAGTTCGACCACGCGCTGTCGGTCGTCGCCGGTGACGTCTTCGGCGACGGCAAGCAGGTCAGCGTCGGTTACGCGACGACCACGGTCGCCGAGTTCCGTAACGCGTTTGGCGATTTCGGCGACCTCGTCGTCGTCGGCGGTGACACCGTGTTCCTCGAGGGTGGCCTCGACGCCCGCACGGCCGGTGTGTTTGCCGAGTGCGAGTCGGCGCTCTCGGCCGACCGTCTCGGGCGCGTAGGGTTCGTACATCTTGTCGTCTTTTAACGTCCCGTCGGTGTGGATGCCGCTTTCGTGGGTGAAGGCGTTCTCACCGATGACGGCCTTATTCGGCGGCAACTGAATCCCCGTCGCCCGGGAGACGATCTGTGCGAGATCGTAGAGTTCGGTCAACTCGAGGGTGTCGACGTCGTAGACGTGTGAGAGGGCAATTGCCACCTCCTCTAGGGCGACGTTGCCGGCGCGTTCGCCCAGTCCGTTGACCGTACAGTGAACGAGGTCGGCTCCGGCGGCGACCGCCGAGAGGGCGTTTGTGACACCCAACCCGAGGTCGTCGTGGGTGTGAGCACTGACCGGCCCGAGTTCGGCGAGCCGGGAGACGGCTTCGTGGGTGTGTTCAGGGCCGGTGTGGCCGACGGTATCGGCGAAACAGAAGCGTTCAGCACCAGCCTCAAGCGAGGTTTCTGCGAGCGTCTCGAGGTACTCGAGATCCGCCCGGGAGCCGTCCTCACCGATGACTTCGACCCACAGATCGTGGGCGGTGGCGTACTCGACAAGTTCGGCCGTCTTCTCGAGGTTCGCTTCCCGGGAGGTGCCGACCTTGCGCTCGACGTGGCGGTCACTCGATGGAACGACGATGTGGACGCCGTCGACGTCACACTCGAGTGCAAGGTCGATATCGCCCTGGAGGCCACGACAGAAACTCGTGACCCGCGCGTCGAGATCGAGGTCGGTGACCCGCGAGATAGCCTGTCGTTCACCCCCACCGGTGCAGGCACTGCCCGCTTCGATGACGGAGACCCCAGTACGCTCTAGGGCGCGGGCAATCTCGACTTTCTCGGCGGGAGAAAGCGAGACACCCGGGGCTTGTTCGCCGTCGCGAAGGGTCGTATCGAGAAGGCGGACGGTGCGATCGGATGGAATCGTCTGCTCGGTGGAGTTGTGTACAGGCAAGAGTGATAAACTACGGTTAGTGTCGTCGCTGAATTTCACGCCCAGCCGGGTTGCCCCGACTTCCTCTATCCTCATCGTCCGGCGTTGAGAACGAATCTCGTGCCATTGTATCTCGTCATATTGAAATGCCTGGACTTAAATCCGCCGGTCCGACGGCGGTTTGCGGCCGCTCGTTGGCGCTATCGGTCTCAAGCCGTCTCGGTCATCGTTCGAGAGACGACAAATTCGCCCGCGTCCATCCACTCTGCCGGTGGGAACGCTTCGATGAGGTCTGTGCCCTCGCGTTCGCTCGCGTGTCGGTTCAGTTGATTCATGCTCGCTCGAGATGCGGCGATAATCGCACACGGACTCTCGAGTCGATGGAGGTCGGCCATCAGCTCACCCCACGTATCGGTTGTCTCTACCGGCCATGTTCCGTCTGCAAGCCGATTGTCGACCAGTAGTCCACTCACGTCGTCTCGACGAAGATATGCAAGCACCTGGTCGCAAACGGCGGCCAGTTGATCGGCGGAAATCGATATCGAACGATTCTGCCAGCACAAAATCCCGATTTGAACCGTGAGTGTTGCCGTCTCCGGAAACGGATCGCGTTCCGCCGATGTGACGACTTCGACGGACTCCTCACCAAACATGTGTTGGTCCCCGCGGCTGTTCCCGATCGAATACGATTTCCTAATGCGTTCTATCTGGTTGCTTTTTGATGTAGGGGGTGACATTGTCGAACGTTTGTAACTATAGGTTAGCCACGTCGACCTCTTGTGATCGCTCTCCCAAAAGTATTGGCTGAACTACAAGTAAGCAGGTGGTAACTAAGTGGTAAGTAACCAGGGATTGATACTCTCGACGCGTTCTCACAGGCTACTCGGTGAGTACGATTCGGTCACCGGCTTCGACGTCCGCTGCCGTGCCAGCAGGCAACTCGAGGAGTAAATCCGCATCCGCTCGCCCGAAGCCGAGCCAGGGTCTGAGCGGTTTGACCTGGGTTACGACGCCGTCTGCAACCCAGATCGCGTCGATCGAAACGAAAACGAACAGCATGTGAACGTCTCGGATCTTGCTCGCATCGAAAATGAACGCAAGCGCGTAGTCGTCGGGAATCGAGCGTCTGAACATCAGCCCTCGAGCCTGTTCGAGCCTCGAGGTTGCCAGTTCGACATCCGTCGCCAGCACCGATTGTCCGCCTCCTGACGCCGGATAGTGGACCACTCGCACGCCCTCGAGTGGGTAGGCAGGTACTAAAAAGATTCCCGCTCACTGGGAGTGGTTTCGGTGCCTGGTACCCGAACGGATCATCGTCCCACCGCGGTATCCACTGATTACACATTGACGATCCTAGAGTTGTGCCGCTCGTGTTCGCTCGTAGTTTGCAGACACGAAACAGTGTGAAACACAGTCACTCGAGGATTTCGGGTATCTCACCCCTGTTTCTCGCCGGTTCGGGTGGGCGAGGAGGACTCATGAATCGGGACCGTTGTGCGGGGAAACGTTCCAGGTTGGAACACGTCAGGATGAGTAACGATCGATTGGGTAACCCAAAGAAGTCATAACCCCCCCAGCCCTATCACTGTGTAGGTAGATGGCACACCAAGACGCCGGGCAAGAAAATTTCGCTGCCATGACCAGTGCATGGACGGCGATGACCCAAAGTTTCCTCCAAAGTGCGACTGCTGCGAACCGCGCGGCCGTCTCCGCGATGCTTCCCGCCGGTTCCGACTATCGCTCCAACGGCGATTCGGTTTCCTCGGCGGAGACAGCAAGCGAGACGATTCCGCCGTCGATCCCGTCCGTCGAGTACGGCGACCTCGACTGGGAGTTCGAACGAACCGTCGACGACCCATCCGAACTCGAGGTCGGTGACACCGTCACGTTCACGAAGACGATCACCGAAGACGACGTTCGGTCGTTTGCAGCCACAAGCGGCGACACGAACCGACTGCATCTCGACGCGGAGTTCGCCGAAGGCAGTCGCTTTGGCGAACGGATCGTCCACGGCACGCTCGTCTCCGGACTCATCAGCGCCGCGCTGGCCCGACTACCGGGACTGACGATCTATCTCTCCCAGGACCTCGAGTTCAGCGGCCCAGTCATGATCGACGACCGCGTCAGCGCACGCGTCGAAATCGCTGAAGACCTTGGCAACAACCAGTATCGGCTCGAGACGACGATCTTCAACGAGACGACCGACGCGATGGTCATCGACGGCGAGGCCGTCGTCCTGATCGACGACCTCCCTGCCTGAGACGGATGGGAATCTGTTCAGCGTTGCCGTGCTATCGATTGCCAGTCCCATCTCAGACGATATAAGTAGCTCCTCGCGAAACCTCCGGTCATGACGCTTTTTGGCACCGCCGGGATCCGTGGCCCCGTCACCGAGATTACGCCGTCGCTTGCGCTATCGGTCGGACAGGCAGCGGCTAAGCCTGGCGAGACCTTCGTCGTCGGCCGGGATGGGAGAGAGACCGGACCTGCGCTTGCGGCGGCGATGGAAGCCGGCCTCGAGAGCGCCGGTGGCGACGTCTACCGGCTGGGACAGGTGCCGACGCCGGCGCTTGCGTTCGCCTCGCAGGGTCGAAAGGGCGTGATGATCACCGCCAGTCACAACCCGCCGACGGACAACGGGATCAAGTGTTTCGACGACGGCATCGAGTTCGATAGCCACGCCGAGAACGTGATCGAAGCCCGGGTCGCCGAAGAGACTGCTCAAACTGCCCCGTGGGAAGAGTGGGGCCGAGCAGACCGCACAGAGATCCTAGACCAGTACCGCGAGGCCGTCGTCGAGTTCGTTGCCGGTCGGTTCGACGACGACGGATTACCGCTGGCCGGACAATCGATCGCCGTCGACTGCGGGGCGGGTGTCGGTGCGCTCGCAACTCCACAGGTGCTCGAGCGCCTCGGCGCGCG
>LKMM01000148.1 GCA_001563885.1 Natrialbaceae archaeon B1-Br10_E2g27 | reverse complement strand
GGTCGCAGAAACATCCCTTTCATGCCGACGCTGATCGCGAATCCGGCCAGACCGACGGCGATGACGATCGCCCGCGTTCGTCGGTTCGACTCTCCACCAAACCAGTACAGCAGCGTTCCAAAAGCGATCAGAACGGCACCATCACCCAGGTGAGTCACGAGTTCGAAAAACCGAATTCCAATATCGGGTACCGCGGCTCGAACCGCCTCGTTTGTCGATTCGTCGAACAGAAGCCCCTCGAGGGTCGCCCCGGCCATTCTATCGAATAGCCTGTCGCCCTCGATCAAAGGCCTGTTGGCAACCGTCGGAGGGCAACACCTATCGGCTCGCTCGAACCACACTCGTGTATGTCCGAACTCCGTGAGCCCGCAGCGACGGCCGTTCGTCAGTGTCTGGCACTCGAGGCCGAGGAAACGTGTGTAATCGTCACCGACGACAAACGCGAGTCGATCGGACAGGTACTCTATGAGGTCGCAGGCGAGATCACCGATGAGGCCATGATCGTCCGCTATCCGCCGGGTGACCAACACGGGGAAGAGCCACCTGCTCCCGTCGCGGCCGCCCTGCAGGGAGCCGACACCTTTCTCGCGCCGACGACGAAGAGCCTAAGCCACACTCGCGCTCGCTCCGAAGCGACCAAAGCCGGCGCTCGCGGGGCAACCCTTCCCGGCATCACCGAGGACGTGTTCCTCGCCGGCCTCGAGGCCGACTACGACCGCATTGGGACGGAGTGTGACCGGATGCTCGAGCAAGTGTCGGGAGCCGACGAACTCCGCGTGAGGACCGAACGTGGCACCGACATCACGTTCGAGATTGGCGACCGCGAGTGGCTCGACGACACCGGCGACGTAAGCGACCCGGGCTCGTTCTCGAATCTCCCAGCCGGTGAAATATTCATCGCCCCCGTCTCCGCTGACGGACGGTTCGTCGTCGACGGAACGATGCGACCTCACGGCTTGCTCGAAGAGGGCCAGAGCCTCGAGTTCATCGTCGAAGACGGCCTCGTCACCGAGATTGGAGACGACGAAATTCGAGAGCAAGTAGAGACTGCCGCGAAGAAAGCAGACGAAGCCGCTTACAACCTCGCCGAACTCGGGATCGGCACGAACGTCGGCGTCACCGATCTCGTCGGCTCCGTCTTGCTCGATGAAAAAGCCGCCGGCACTGTCCACATCGCGATCGGTGACAACGCCGGCATCGGCGGTGAGACCGAGGCCCCAATCCACCTCGATGGGATCATCCGGGAGCCGACGGTGTACGCCGACGGGACGGAACTCGAGTTACCGGTACCTGCCGAGTAACTCGAACGGTCCATCCTGGCCGCGTTCGAGACACCGAAGCCGAGTTCGAACCGTCGACGCTAGTCGGGACGAACACGCCCTCGAGACAACCCAAGATTCCGGATCGTCTCGAGAGCTCAATTCCGAATACGAACGATAGTGTCGCCCTTGAGTGGAGCATCTGCAGTTCAATCGCCTTTTACGCACGTAGCCGCTATGGCGGACTATGACTACAAACCAGGACCTGCCCGATCGGGTCCCAACGCCCTGTCCGTCGTGTTCGCCGGACCTCGAGACGGTCCACGAGGTGCTTACGGTGACCGAAGGCGGCGGCACCTTCACCGTCCGCTGTAGTGAGTGTGGCCACGTCCACAAGGTGACGCCGGATCGAACCCGCGAAGTGACAATCGACGTCGTCGTCTCCCAGGATGGCGAATCCTTCACCGCGAACGTGACGATGCCCGAAGACGAAACGATCGAACTCGGCGAGGAGTTCATCCTAGAGACCGAAGAAGTGCTCTCGACGGTCCGGGTCACGAGTCTCGAACTTAGTGGCCAGCGCCGTGTCGAGGCCGCCGGGGCTGCGGACATCGAGACCATCTGGAGCCGCGAGGTCGACAACGTCGCGGTCAACGTCACCGTCCACCCACAGGATGGCTCTCGAGACGACAGCCGCTCGATTACGGTCTACGTGCCCGGCGACTACGAGTTCGAGGTCGGCAGTGTCGAATCCTTCGGCGACGACGAGTTCGAGATCGACGCCTTCGTCGTCCGAAGCGACGCGACGGGCTACGACCGCGACCGCTATGAGATAGAGGGCGACGCCGTCCTCGCAAAAGACACGAAACGCGTCTACGCCTACGACGAAACCTCGAGCGCCTGGTCGGCCTGGTAATTGTCTTTCGAGTTTCACATCGCCAATTTGTCCAGATGCGCGGCTGCTCCCGGCTCGACCAAACGCGGGGTTCTTATCCGCCGGCGGGATAGCCCGGGTATGGATCCCGCGGTACTGCGAGAGGACATGGTCGACGGTCTCGAGACACCGCCAAAGGGAGTACTCGAGGACGAGGCCGTCGCTCTCGCGATGCGGGAAGTCCCGCGTCACGTCTTCGTACCCGAACGAACGGCCTACACCGACCGCGAACACGAAATTCTCGAAACGCGTGCACTCGCGCCGAGTACGGCGGCCCGGTTGCTACAAGCGCTTGCCCCGGAACCCGGTGACTCCGTGTTGATTGTCGGCGTCGGAGTGGGCTATACGGCCGCCGTCGCCGCCGAACTCGTCGGCGAGACCAACGTCCACGCTCTCGACATCTCACGGCCGGTTGTGTTTTACGCCCGCGAACGACTCAGCGAAGCCGGCTACAACGGCGTACTCGTCGACTGCCGAGACGGTGCTTCTGGCCTCCCCGAGTATGCGCCGTTCGATCGCATCTTGCTCGAGGCAGCCGTCGTCGACCCGCCACGAACGCTGATAGAACAGCTAGCAGACGGTGGGCGACTCGTCTATCCCCGCGGCATACAGGTCCAGCAACTCGAAGCACTCTCGTCCGCCGGCAACCGAACGTCGTTTGGTGCGGTCTCACTCGAACCGCTGCTTATCGACGGAGAACAGCCGGGGACCGTCGAACGAAACCGGACGGCTCGAGAGGATCGTGAACACGCCGCACAACGCGCCCGGTCCCGCCGTGGGTGGGAACGCGAGTGGATCGAGTGGGACGACTCGATCGATCCGCGCTCTGGGTGACGGACAGACGCTACCCTCGACATTCCTGTCTCGAGTATTGGTGTGAAGTAGGGGGGATTGGGGGGGGATGGCGACAACCGTTCGCGGCTCGCCATCTATGCGTATGGCCGGGGATATAGTAAATATATGTTCTAACTGTTTAGTGTGTCTATAGAGATAGTACTAAACAGTTAGATTACCGTCGAAAACCAGTGTTACGAGCTTTCGCTCGGCCGCCCGCAGGTGGTAGTGATAGGTCGGGGCGGACACATCGAGCGCGGTTGCGAGTGTCTCGCCAGTACTTTCGCGTGGCCACTCGAAAAAGCCGCTGTAGTGGGCCGCTTGCAAAGCCTCTAGCTGTTTCGCAGTGAGTTGCTTCTCGAGGTGTGTATCGAGCCGACGTGGCGTGTTCGTCGTAGTCATCTGCCGTTTGGCAAGCAGTTCCGTCGCGGGATACTCCTCACGGATCGATTCGACGAGCGACCGTGGATCGGTCGATTGTGGGATTTCGAAGGTGAACGTCGTGCCTGTCTCATCGACGGTTGTCGACTGTAACCGCACGTCGTGGGCTGTTGCAGTCTCGAGTAGTGGCAGCGACGTTATCGTTAATTTGAACAGGCGTTCGTCTTCTCCCTCTGAGACGAGCGAGACCGTCTCGATCGCCGCCCGATCATCCGAAAGGGTTTCCAGATCGGCCGTCGCAGGCACAGTGACAAACGCCAGCGTTTCGTCACCTCGGTCGATGAGGCCTTCGATCGTCAACGAGCCATCGATGCGTTCGGCGAGACGGTTGAACAACAGCCGCTCGTCGTGACAGTCGAGTTCGAGTTCGACGCGGCTTTCCGTAAGCATCGCCTGTGTGCGTTCGACCGATCGGATAGCGTGACCAATCGTCTCCCCGAGTTCGGCGAAGACCTCGCGTTCGCTCTCCCCGATCGAATCGATGCCATCGACGTGGACGAGCAACACCCCATACTGGCGGTCGTCCGCCGACAGCGGGACGGCGACGACCGTCTGATAGCCATAGGTCAGCGCTTCGGTCCGTCGCCGGTCCCAGCCGTCGGCCTCGAGGACGTTCTCGACGAGTTGGACCTGCCCTCGCTCGAGTGCGCGGTTGGCCAGTGCGGTCTCGGGCGCGAGGTCGTCGTCACGAATCCGGTCGACGTACGCCGCGTCGACACCTGCCCAGGCCTGTGGCCCGCTCACCGTCACGTCGTTCGCGGCGATCCACGCAAATCGGTATCGGTCACTGTCGGCAAGGCGTTCACAAACGGTCGTCTCGATCGCCGAGCGGGTTGAGGCCTGTGCGATCCCGTGGTTGATCTCGCGGACGATTTCGTTGATGTAGTTCAGCCGAGTGAGTGCTTCGTTCTGTTGGGTAAGTGCCCGATCGTGTTCACGAAGCAACTGTTCGCGTTCTGCCCGGTCAAGCGCGGCCTCGGCGTTCGCGACGAGTACGTGAAACCACTCCCGGACAGCTTCGTCGAACCCGCCTTCGTCCTCACAGCCCGCGACGACGATTCCGTGGGCACCGACCGGAACGAACCACTCGCTTTGGCCCCCCGAACGGAGCGTTCGATCGCCAGCCGCGTTTTCGCTCTCGCCAGCCGAAAACACCTCCCAGATCGGGCCTTCCCCACGTTCGAAGGCTGGTTTCGGATCGACGGGATCGCGCACAGACGAAGCCACGACGTGTTCGAGTGTTCCCGCAGTAGGGTCGAATGCATACGCGGCGACGGCGGTCGACTCGAGGATTTCGGCGGCAGTTTCGACTGTTCGCCGGTAGATGTCGTGTTTTGTCTCGGCACGCATCAACTCCCGGGTTGCCACGTGTAACGTCGCGACCCGCCGTTCGTAGCGTCGCTCGTTCTCCCGGAGGGTCGCTTTGGTTCGGTACTGTGAAACGGCGTTGGTGATCTGATTTGCCAACAGCGCAAACTGTTCGCCTCCGACCGACTTCCGAAAATACTGGGTTACGCCGGCCGTAATCGCCTCACTTGCGACGTCTTCTGATCCGCGACCGGTAAAAAGAATAACGGGCAGTTCTGGATCACGCTCTCGAACACGCTCGAGTAACTCGAGGCCGGTCAGCTGCGGCATTTCGTAATCGCTGACGATGCAATCGATCGCCCCCCGGTCGAATCGCTCGAGTGCCTCCTCGGGGGACGTGACGACATCGCAAACGATGGCGTCGTCTTCTCGCTCGAGTCGTTCGGCAGTTAGGTCCGCAAATCCGGGGTCGTTGTCGACGACGAGTACGGTAATCGGTTGAGTCATAAGCGACGATGGAGTTCAGCCAGTCACCATCGGTACCGTCGATGGCGACCAGTATCGGTCGATATCAGTATAGATACTAAATAATTAGTATTCTGCCGACCGACATCCCCAACTGCGTGGCTAGGAGTTGAGTTGTCGGATCATCACGATCGCATCTTCGTCGTCCTGGTAGTAACCGGGGACCAACCTGAGCGAATCGAAGCCAAACTCCCGGTAGAGTCGTTTGGCCCGCTCGTTCGATCGTCGGACTTCGAGTTTGACTGTATCCGCACCGTAGGCGGCGAGCACAGAAAGCGACCGCGAGAGCAACGCCGAACCGACACCCTCGCCACGCCGGTCAGGATGGACGGCGATATCTTTAACATGGCCGAGACGGCGACCGACAGTCTGGGTGACATCCGCGACGACGTAGCCAGCGACCGCCCCGTTACACTCGGCGACCAGAAACGCCGGTTCCTCGAGAAAGGTTTCGAACGCATCGTAGGGCCACGGTTGCGGAAAGGACTGCTTTTCAATGCTGACGATAGCGAGCAGGTCCGCCCGCTGTGCGGGTCTGATCGAGATTTCACCGTCACGTCCTGTCGGGGCCCGAACGGTCACACCCAGTCGTTCGATACCGACCCTCAAAGAACTACTCGTCTGTTGTGGTTCGATGCAACCGGCATCCGGTTCGTATACGAGCTAATCGGGGAGACGTTCTCACCGATTGCGGCCGTGCTTGCTGGTTCCGATCAGCCGACTGGCCCGATATGAATCAAATATCTGGTATTGGCTCTCACGCGTGCTTCGAAATTTGCTGTGACCATCGTCTCTCGCGTTCGCCACGAACGTCGATCCAGCAAGCCGACACTGTCTATCGATCCAAGCTACCGGCAACATTGACTGGGACAAGCGAGTACGGGTATCGATTGCGACAGAGACGGTAGTTAAGCTTGCTTCGTTCGTACCCGTATCTATGGCCGATACAGCCGAACGCAACTCGAGCGAACAAGACAGCGACGAGCGCGACGATGCCCACCTCGAGGGCATCGAAGAGGGAGCCGGCTGTACGGAAATCTGGGAACACCTCGCCGAAAACCGCGGCGAGTAATACTCGCTTCGCTCGTCGGTTAATTTCTCACAAAACGTCTGAGGCAGGATTTGAACCGAATCCAGACGTGCTCGCTCCCGCCGGTCGCTGCGCGCGACTGGCAGGGTCCAAATCCACCTGTTACGATTCCGTCGCTCACGAAGTTGCTCGCGACAAAATACGCCCGAGGCGGGATTTGAACCCGATACGAGACGGCCTGGCTCGCTTCGCTCGCCAGTTGCGACTCGTGTGGTTCAAATCCGCCAGTGTGGTTTTGCGAG